>CBFGVN010000114.1:0-8757 GCA_965651845.1 uncultured Chryseobacterium sp.
ATCCTTTGGTAGCCAATAAAGTTTTTATTTTTGGATGGCTATTTACCGGCTTTTTGGTATGGCTTCTTCCTCCAATTGATATTATGACAGGAGAATATTTTTACACATGCACCATTGGAGCAAGCGGCGTGGTGTACGTACTTGCATTTTTCCTGTTTTTTAGTGGTGTTTTTAAGTGGAATATGACTCTTTTAACCATTTCTATGCTCGTTGTTTTATATTACGGCAGTTTGGTTTGGGGAATGCTGCCGGAGGAATTATTTTCTGAGCTTCAGGAACCCAGCAAAATTTCCTGGCAGGCACACCTTGCAGGAGCTGTAGTCGGCATTATCCTTGCCTTTATGTCTAAAAAAGTAGGCGAAAAAAAGAAAAAATTTATTTGGGAATTTCCGAATTATTACAGCGAAAAAGATGACAAGCTTTGGCAGGAATATAAAGAAAATCATCCCGAAGATTTCATGGAATTACCTTATAAAAAGAAGGATGATATCTGGGACCGCCTGGATGAATTGAGAGGAAGATAATTATGAATGAACAACAATTATAATGCTTCGACTCCGCTCAGCATGACATTTCTAATACTAAAAGCTTTAACTGAGCGGTATGTTTGTAGCAGTGTCATGCTGAGCGGAGTCAAAGCATCTGCAACTTTAAACAAAAAATTCATAAAATTCCATTACATTTGTCAAAACAACACAAATGTATTCTGAAGAACATCTCTATGCCATCGCCCTGCGTGAATGTAATCTTATTGGTGATATTAATTTCTATAAACTCGTCCGAATATTCGGGAGCGCAAAAGAAGCCTGGGAGAAAACCCCAAAAGAATATAAAAACCTAGATGGTATTGGTAAAAAAATAGTGTCCGATATTGGGAATTCAGAGCATTTAAAATTTGCAGAAAAAGAACTGAAATTTTGCGAAACCAATAATATCAGAATCAATCTCCGGCATCTTTCTGAGCTTCCACAACTTCTAAATGAATGCGACGATGCTCCGGCAATACTTTATCAAAAGGGAAATTTTGACGACAGCAAACCAAAAGTAAGCATCGTAGGAACCCGGAATATGACTTCTTACGGAAAGCAATTTATTCAGGATTTTTTTGAGGAAACAAAATCCTGCAGCTATATTTCAGTGAGCGGCCTCGCGTTGGGAGCTGATAAAGAGGTTCATGAGCAGTCTATTCATTATCAAATTCCTACAACAGCAGTTTTGGCGCATGGTTTTCACACATTATATCCTTCAAAAAACAAGAAATTATCTGAGAAAATCCTTGAAGAAAACGGTACTTTATTTACCGAATTTAATTCTTCCAGGAAGCCGGATCGTGAGAATTTTATTCAGAGAAATAGAATTGTGGCAGGAATTTCTCCGGCAACAATTGTTGTGGAAACGGCTTTTGGAGGCGGTTCGATAAGTACAGCCACTTTTGCAAATAATTATAATCGTGAAGTTTATGCACTCCCCGGAAAAATTACCGATAAACAAAGCCAGGGATGTAATCATCTTATTTTTCAACACAAAGCGACACCTATTTCCACGATAAAAGACCTGATCGATTCTTTAGGTTTTAATAAAGAAAAGGGGCAAATCGAAGAATTATTTCCAAGCACTGAAACATACATTCAATTAACTGAAAATCAAGAGCTAATATTTAAAGTTATTTTTGATAATCCACAAATTTCTTTAGATGATTTATCAGAAAAAATTGAACTCTCTTCACACAAAATTTTACCTATAATTTTAGAATTAGAGCTTTTAGGGAAAGTAAAATCATTTTCGGGGAGACAATTTGTGACAATTTGAGAATTAACGATTTCTTAATATTTCATTGTTTTAGAGATAACATTTAATTATTAACAAAATTTAAGTCAAAATTATTAATTCAACAATATTAAGTCATTATATTATTAAATTTTCAACAATCATTCTTTAAGGTGTTGTGAATCTTGAAAAAAAAATTAAATTTGTTGGCAATAATATTCAACCCTAATATATGGAACAATATAATATTGACCAGAAAATCCAAGAGTTTATAGCAAAAATTGAGGCCAAAAACCCTAATGAGCCAGAATTTTTACAAGCCGTAAAAGAAGTTGCTGTTACAGTAATTCCGTTTATTATGACGAAAAAGGAATACACGGGAATGAAACTTCTTGAAAGAATGGCTGAAGCTGAAAGAATCATCATATTCAGAGTTCCATGGGTTGACGATAAAGGGGAAATCCAGGTAAACAGAGGTTTCAGAATCCAGATGAACTCTGCGATCGGACCATACAAAGGAGGAATCCGTTTTCATCCTACGGTAAACCTTTCGGTTTTAAAATTCTTAGCATTCGAGCAGGTTTTCAAAAACTCTTTGACGACTCTTCCAATGGGAGGTGGTAAAGGGGGTTCAGACTTCGATCCACAAGGAAAATCTGATATGGAAGTAATGCGTTTTTGCCAGGCTTTCATGACAGAATTGTGCAAACACGTAGGCCCTGAAACAGACGTTCCTGCCGGAGATATCGGTGTTGGAGCCAGAGAAATCGGATATTTGTTCGGACAGTACAAAAAAATCAGAAACGAATTTACTGGAGTTCTTACAGGAAAAGGTCTTGCTTACGGAGGTTCATTGATCCGTCCTGAAGCTACAGGATACGGTGTTGTTTATTTTGCTGAGCAAATGCTTAAAACTATAGGACAAACTTTCAAAGATAAAACGGTAACGGTTTCAGGTTTCGGAAACGTAGCTTGGGGAGTTATCAAAAAAGTATCTGAACTAGGCGGAAAAGTAGTTACGATTTCCGGTCCGGACGGATATGTATACGATAAAGATGGAATCGACGGAGAAAAAATTGATTATTTATTAGAATTAAGAGCTTCCGGAAACAACAGAGCGGAAGATTATGCTAAGAAATATCCGTCTGCAGAATTCCATGCTGGAAAACGCCCTTGGGAAGTGAAGTGTGACGTGGCAATGCCGTCTGCAACACAAAATGAATTGGACCTTGAGGATGCTAAAAAATTAGTTGAAAACGGATGTATCTGTGTAACTGAAGCTGCCAATATGCCTTCTACATTGGATGCGATCAATTATTTCCTAGACAATAAAGTATTATTCTCTCCTGGTAAGGCTTCTAACGCCGGTGGAGTGGCCACTTCAGGTCTTGAAATGACGCAGAACTCAATTCGTCTAAACTGGACATCTGAAGAAGTAGACGCAAGATTGAAAGAGATCATGATCGGAATCCACAAAGCTTGTAGAGACTACGGTAAAGAGGAAGACGGCTATGTAAACTACGTGAAAGGCGCAAACATCGCTGGATTCGTGAAAGTTGCAGAAGCAATGTTAGCTCAGGGAGTCGTATAAAAATATAAAGGTTGGGAAAATTCCCGACCTTTTTTGATATAGCCTGTTCCCGGGATCATAAATGGGAAAAAAGTAAAAAGTGAAAGGAGAAAGCGTTGATATATTCAGCGCTTTTTTTAGTGCATTATTTTAACGCAATAGTCGCAAGGATTTTCAAAAAAATGATGCTGTGTATTTTCGGTCGCAAGGGCGTTTCACTCAGCTAAGGATGGTTATTTTTAATTAAGAATTATTCGTCATTTCTAAAGAATCTCAACTACTATTTTATAATTCTTTAAATAAATATAGTGCTGAAAATCTAAAATTCTTAATTTTAAAATATGAAAAACACGTTTGAAAACATCGATGATTACATTCTTATGTTTCCGGAAGATGTTCAGGAAAAATTGCAGGAGATAAGAAAGACTATTCATTCTCAAAATCCGGAGATTGAAGAATATATCGGTTACCAGATGCCTGCTTTTAAATACAAGAAAAAACCGCTGGTCTATTTTGCCGGCTACAAAAAACATATCGGATTTTATCCCGGAGCGGAAGGTATCAGAAGTTTTGAAACAGATTTTAAGGAAAGGAACTACAAATTTTCAAAAGGAGCGGTGCAGTTTCCTGTTAATGATGAGGTTCCTGTAGATTTAATCAATAAAATGGTCAAATTCAGAATGGAAGAAATTGAGAATAAAAAATCCTGAAACATTGTGTTCCAGGACTTATTTAGCTTCATTAATTTGTTTTCTCTTTTCTCTTCATTTTTTTGTCACCATTTACGGCGTCTTTATTTTTCCATTTGGCGGTGTCGGACTTGGATTTGTCCCAATTTTTGTCATCTTTCTTCATGTCTCGATGAGTTCTGGTAGTATCAGGTCTCACAGTGTCTGTCTTTTGTGGCGTTACTTGCGCCGAAACAGCAATTGTTCCTACGAATGCAAATGCTGTCGCTAAAATGAATTTTTTCATAATACTAATATTTTAATGATTTGGTATTATTTTAAATGCAATTTTCGTACTAATCGTTGTTTTGGTTAATATTTTTAACTGGATTTATAATTATTTAAGATAATTTACATTATAAAAGATTATAATTAAAAAAAATCCTGAAACATAATGTTCCAGGATATCCCATTTCTACTTTGATTGATTAATACTTACTTAGACTTTTTCTTTTTAGACTTCTTTTCTTCTTTAGTCGCTTCTGCAGATTTTGTTGTATCTACAGCCGCTTCTGCACTTACGCTTGCTGTTGCGTCAGTAGCAGCAGTTGCCGGAGTGGTGTCTACAGTTGCTGTTGCTGCAGTTTTATCCTGACTCTGGGCGGCTGCTCCTGAAGTTGTTGTACCCCAGCTTGAGGTTGCCTGTGTATTTTGTTGAGTTTGAGTAGTCGTTTGGTTATTAGAATTTTGTGTTGAATTCTCTGGTGTTCCGGTCTGTGCCGATACTGCGATTACTCCGACTAATGTAAACGCTGCTGTTAAAACTAATTTTTTCATTATACTAATATTTTAAATGGTTGTTTAATGTTTTTCTTAAACGTACGCTTTCAAATGAATAGTATATATTAAACAGTTATTTAACTTACTTTATAATTTTTTAAGACGATTTTGGATTATAGTTTATTTTCCTAAATTTTTCATAATTCTCTCTACAAATTCAAATGCAGCAGGGCAAATCACTGTATTTTTTACCATCAGGTTATTGATCTGGTAGATCTTCTTCCTGTCGGTATGAGGATATTCTCTGCAGGCTTTGGGCCGCACTTCGTAGATAGAGCAGGTGTTATCATCATTCAAGAAAAAACATGGAAGATGTTGCAGAACCTTATCATTATCTTCATCAACCCGTAAAAATTTTGCTTCAAAATCTGCCTGCTTCATTCGGAGATGCTTGGCAATACGCTCAATATCTTTTTCCGTGTAGAGCGGACCTGTCGTTTTGCAGCAATTGGCACATTGGAGACAATCTACTTTTTCAAACACTTCATCATGTGTTTCCTGAACAATATAATCGAGATTTTTGGGCGGCTTTTTCTTTAATCCGTCCAGAAACTTTTTATGTTCTTTTTGTTTTTGTAATGCCTGCTTTTTGTAAAGTTCTAGATCCATTATTTCTCCTCTTCCATAAAAACGGGAAGATCTGTTTTTTGATGATGATTAATTCTTCCAAGATCCAAAATCGTAGAAAGGTTTTCTTTATCCGGATAATACATCGGGACAAATTTCGCTCCGTATATGATTTCTTTGGTAATATAAGAAGTTCTCTGCACCACCGTATTCGAAAATACTTCATCAAATGCACGTACATGAACAATAATTTCAATATCCGTATTTTTGAAATCTTCTTCGGAAAAGCCATAGAACGGCGAATCTTCATCTATTTTGTGTACAACCGTCCAGTTCAGCGCCAATGTATTAATCTTGCTTAATTGGGTTTTTAAAGTATAAAATTTACTCTTCGGAACACTTTCCTCAATCACTTCAATTGCAGTTGAAACAATAACGTCTGCATCTGTCAGCGCATTATTTTTATAGGGAGCCAGTCTGAACATCAAAGCCGATACATTTTTAAAAGGTGCGATAACGGCAATATCAGAAAACTTCAGATATGCTCTCGGTCTTGAAAATCTCCCGTAAAAAAGTCCTGTTGCAATGGCAAAGGTAAGCAATCCCAAAAAAGCCTCAAAAGTAGCCACCAAACTCGCCATAAAACCTATCGGGGCAATTCTGCCATATCCTACCGTCGTAAACGTCTGGGAACTGAAGAAAAATACATCGATAAATTCATTCATTGGATCACTTTTATCTATGCCCGTCAAGTGTTCGACGCCGATCAGATAATAAATTAAAGCAAAGAAAATATTCACAATCACATATGCTACCACCAGATACGAAAGAAACTGGAATGTCGACAAATCCAACATCGTATGATACCAGCTAAATCTGTCGAAAATACCCACTCCTTTTCTATGGACATTCGGAAGACCGTCTTTATTGATAAACCTTCCCGAGGCATTGTCTCCAAAACCACTGTTTTCCGTATTTGTCTGGCGAATTTTTTGTCTGAATCCTCTTGCCATTTTTATTTCATTTGTTTTAAACTACATATTGATTAGCAAAATCGCAAAAGGGCTAATTCGCCTTTTTGCTTTTTTTGCCTTTTTGCCCAAACTTTGAACATACAAAGATAAAATATTGTTTTTATGAAATTTATCAACTTAACGATTGAATGTATAAATTGATTTTGCCTTAACTTTGAAGTATGAAAAAGCTGGAATCGAGAGAAGACATTGAGCATCTTGTGAATTCATTTTACGCAAAAGTCGTTAAGGATGAAACGATTGCGTTTTTCTTTAATGATATTGCGAAAGTCGATTGGGATAAACATTTACCTAAAATGTATTCATTTTGGGAGACGATTCTTTTTGGACAGATGTCTTATAAAGGCAATCCTATGGCTGTTCATTTTCCGGTAAATGAAATGCAGGCCATGGAACAAAAACATTTTAACCGATGGCTGGAACTTTGGAGAACGACTGTCGAAGAAAATTTTGTCGGAGAAAATGCTGATATGGCCATCTACAAATCTGAAAATATTGCCAAGCTGATGGCTTTCAAAATGGAATCGGCAAGAAGACTTTAGGAGTTTAAAGTTCTTGGTTTTGGGTTTAAAGCTTATAAATTAAGGAACAATTACCGTAAAAATATACGCGGCAAGATTTACTAATAAAACTGTCCCGTACAAAATATTTGTTTTTCCTCGGCTCAAAGAGAGCATTACAATAAATACCGATAAGGAAAGCAGAATAATATCTTTTTTATCCAATCCTAAAACCAACGGAATATTATACACCACACAAACTACGGCAACTGCGGGAATCGTAAGTCCGATACTTGCCAAAGCAGATCCCAATGCAAGATTTAAACTGGATTGAATCTGATTCGAGCGTGCTGCCCTGATCGCCGCAACACCTTCCGGGAGCAAAACAACCGCAGCAATAATCACCCCCACCAAAGATTTTGGAGCCCCTAAACTCTGTACCATACTTTCAATCGTGGAAGAAAGACCTTTTGCCATCATGACAACAATACCAAGACACACTATGAGAAATATAAAACTTATTACTGTTTTTTTGGGAGAAGGGATATAATGTTCTTCAGGATGTTCATCCGGGACGATGAAGTAATTCCGGTGTCTTACAGTCTGAACCATTAGAAAAATCCCATAAATTACAAGACATGCAATAGAGACAAATATCAGCTGCGCGTTATTATAAAAAGGGCCATTGACGCTTGAGGTAAAATTGGGAAGAACCAAAGTCAGAATTAAAATAGAAACAATACTTACCAGATACGTTGTAGCCGAAGTTCTGGCAAAAAACTGTTCATAATATTTCACACCTCCTACCAGAATACAGATTCCCAGAATCCCATTCAGAATAAGCATTACCGCGGCAAAAATCGTATCTCTGGCCAGTGTAATCGCCCGATCTCCTCCGGCAACCATCAGTGAGATAATGAAAGCTACTTCAATAATGGTAATACAGATCGCAAGGATGATCGTTCCGAAGGGCTCTCCTACTTTGTGAGCAACAACTTCAGCATGATGAACCGCCGATAGAACACTTCCTGTCAATAAAATTCCTGCAATCACATCAAACATAACACCAGTTCCCATAAGTCCGGAAAAATAATACCCAACCGCCAGGAATGGAAAAATATACGTATAATGTAAGAGTTCTTTTAATTTCATAAAGCGTCTACAAAATACAAAAAATCTATGCAATTTGAAATATTAAAAGAGAATATTAATTATACTTTAATGAAACAAAAGCCCGATGCCTATAATTCTAATATTTCCTTTAAAAAACAGCATCAAAAAATACACCGCAATGGCATAATAAGAATGTAAAAAATGAAACCCAATACTTCCCCTGTTAGGATCAAAAATAGGATTTGCAAACAGATGATCGAGATCTACGAGCATTGTTGCCAAAAGAATAAGATAAACCTTTTTCCAATCTTTACGGTAAAAAATTAATGCAATAAAAACAGGAAAAACAAAATGCAAAAAATAGTGCGTAAATGTCTTCCAAAAGAAACAATCCATCAGATTCTGCCTTTTAAATAATCCTGTCTCAAATCTTCATCCAGCTTTTCAATAGCATATCGCAAGCATGTTCGCGGCATTTCTTTATAATATTTGTTGAGATAGGTGATCAGCTCTTTTTCATTTTTCTGCCCCATTTCTCTCAACAGCCAGCCGTTGGCTTTATGCATCAGATCGTGAGTATGTTTAAGGTTCTGGGTAACAAATTCCTTCGTCAAATCAAATGACGCTTTTTTCACATAATGCATAGTTCCCACTACCGCAATCCTTTTGTGCCACATCTCTTCGGAAAGGGAAAGCTT
>CBFGVN010000115.1:0-8734 GCA_965651845.1 uncultured Chryseobacterium sp.
TTTTATCCGTTATTGCAAAGATAATTAACTATACTTAATTTTGTAACTATAAAAAATATAGTTTAAATTAAAAATTGATACATTATGAGTTTTTTAGAATTGACCCAAAAAAGGTACACTACAAAAAAGTATGATGCGGATAGAAAAATTCCGGCAGATAAGATTGATGAACTGAAAGAAATTTTAAGGTTAAGCGCATCATCCATCAACAGCCAACCGTGGAAGTTCTCTTTTATTGAAAACGAAGCTGTGAAAAGTGAATTGGCGAGTGTATCTTACTTCAACGAACAGAAAATCAATGATGCCAGTCATCTTGTTGTTTTTAGTGCTGTTGATAACCTACAGATATTTGAAGAGGAGTTGTTACGCGATCTTCCTGATGGCTCACAGGGATACTATAATCAATTTTTAAAACCATTACCGGAATCAGAGGTAAAGTCATGGTTACAACATCAGGTTTATCTTTCTTTAGGATTTTTCCTTTCTGCTGCCATCAGTTTAGATCTAGACAGTACCCCGATGGAAGGCATCCAAAGTGACAGATATAAAGAAATATTAGGATTACATGATTACAAACCTCTTTTTGCAGTAGCTCTCGGCTACAGAAACGCAAATGACGCCAATCAACCTTCGGTCAATCCGAAGTCCCGTTTGCCTTTGGAGAAAATTATCCAATTTATTTAAAATCAAATCGTAAGTTAAATACGTATATTTGAGAGTAGTGGCAAGGTTAGTACAACACTTATTAATACAAATTTTCGCAATTAAAAATCAAAAATATGAAAGCAATAGGATTTAAAAAATCGTTACCAGCTAGCGACCCGGAAAGTTTTATCGAATTTGAAACTGAAAAACCGACACCGCTAGGAAAAGATCTTCTTATAAAAATAGAAGCAATTTCCGTTAACCCTGTAGATTACAAAATCCGGCGGAACAGCCTCAAAGAGAAAACACAGGATGAACCGAAGGTAATTGGTTGGGATGCAGTTGGGATCGTTGAGGAAGTTGGAAATGAGGTAACTTTATTTAAAAAAGGTGATAAAGTTTTTTATGCAGGTGACATTACTAAACCCGGATCAAATCAAGAATATCAATTAGTAGATGAAAGGATTGTTGGTTTTGCACCGAAAAAACTTACCCCCGAAGAAGCGGCTGCAATGCCACTTACTGCGCTTACAGCATATGAAATCTTATTCGATCGTATGGGATTGTCGAAAGAAAAAGATGCCGGAAAATCTATATTAATCATTGGTGGTGCCGGAGGAGTAGGTTCTATAGCGATTCAGATTGCTAAAAAATTGTTGGGATTAACGGTGATCACCACAGCATCCAGACCGGAAACTGTAGACTGGTGCCAGAAAATGGGGGCGGATGTGGTCATCAACCATGCAGATTTAATACAAGAAGTACATGATGCAGGTTTCGAAAACGTTGATTTCATTGTTGATTTTGTAGATCTTAATCAATATTGGGATGCTTTTGTCACATTGATCAAGCCACAGGGGAAAATTGGTTCCATAAGTGATCCCGTACATCCGGTGGATCTTCGACAACTCAAAGGAAAGAGTGTGAGTTTTTATTGGGAGCTTATGTTTACGAGAGCTATGTTTCAGACTGATGATATGGTTCGTCAACACGAAATTTTAAATATAATTTCTGATCTATTAGATAAGGATGTTATAAAATCAACCTTAAATACAGTCCTTAACGGGTTTTCCTCAGAAAATCTCAGAACGGCGCACCAACAATTGGAATCTGGTAAAACAATCGGCAAGCTGGTGATAAAGTTTTAGCCAAGTTCGTTTACGGCTGCGTTGGTAACTTTATTGAAAATGACTTTAGTTACAGAGTTACAATCGATAAACCTAAACAGTGCATTGCCTAGTCAGTTCAATCTTGCAGTATAAAACCGTCTGGGACTATGAACATAAAAAAATATATGTCCTGGAATATTGATCCGATAAAGATATCGGCGTCCTCATTATCTGGGTGTAAAAATTGCGCCAAGCTTTGCGTGAGTATGCCGTGTACAACAATTCCAATACCGACTTGTATAATTTAAAAAACACCTAAGATAACTTTATGAAATTTATTACGCCGCCGCTTTTCACCGTACTTATATGGTCTATGGTTAATATTAATGTTAATGCACAAAAACATGAAGCCGGCTTAAAAATGCCAGCTTTGAATCCGAAAAGCCAATTGGCTGATTTAAAGGGTAACCACGTAGCAATCTGTGTTCCCGATTATGTTGGAGCCATAAAATGGTATACCGAAAAACTGGATTTCCGCGTGATCAAAGAGTGGCAGTTTGCAGATGAGAATCTGGCATACCTTGCCCCTGCAAACTCAAATGACTTTTGGATAGAGATCCTGGGAGAGGGCAAAATGCAACCTACTGAAATATATAATGATCTGGCAAAAAGTCTGGAAAAAACGGGATATCATCACATCTGTATGGATGTTGCTGATGTGGATTGTAATAGAAAAAATAGCAGTCTTTTTTGGGACTGCTATTCTATTAAGCCCGGATCCTGTCCAGTTCTGTTAATTCCTCGATGGACAAGGTAATATCTGCCGCGGCAATATTCTCCATTAGCCTCGCCATCTTTGTCGTGCCCGGGATAGGTACAAAATCTTTGCCCTTATGAAGTATCCACGCCAATGCCAACTGAGCTGGGCTGACCTGTTTTCTTGCTGCAACTGCTTTAAACGCTTCTATCATATGTGCATTCGCCTCTCTATTTTCTTTGGTAAACTGTGGAAATTTATTTCTTGAATCATTAGAATTAAAAACGGTTTCACGGTCAATGTTCCCTGTAAGATATCCGTGCCCCAGAGGACCATAGGCAACCAAGCCGATTCCGAGCTCCTTAAGAAGTGGTAGAATAGAGGTTTCCAGCTCACGATTCCATACGGAATATTGGCTTTGCAGTGCTGCCACCGGGTGTATGGCGTGTGCTTTTCGGATGTCGCTTTCGTCAGCTGCAGAAAGCCCAAAATGCAGCACCTTGCCTTCTCTGATCAGGTCACGCACAGCTCCTGCGACATCCTCAATTGGTACAGCAGGGTCTGGCCGGTGCTGGTACAGCAGATCAATACGATCCGTTTTTAAGCGCTTAAGCATATCTTCACAAACCAACTTTATATGTTCGGGTCTACTGTTAAGTGTCATATTGCGAACGTCCCCACCATTGAACTCGAAACCAAATTTTGTAGCAATAACTACCCTATTCCTGAAACCTGACAGGGCATCACCCACAAGTTCTTCGTTGACATAAGGGCCGTACATTTCTGCGGTATCAAAAAAGTTGACCCCGCTCTCAACAGCCTGATGTATAAGGCTGATCATTTCTTTTCTGTCAACAATATTTCCATAGCCGAAACTCATATTCATGCATCCCAGTCCAATCGACGAGACTTCAAGTCCCGTAGTGCCTAATTTTCTTTTTTCCATTTTGTTATCACTTTAATCTCCGCTCGGTGTGAGCGGCCATGCAACAAAGGTAAGCCGTACCTATTTTGTAAGACTAAAGTTATCAAACGAAAAACTATAAATTTCAAACTTATTTTTCCCGATAGAACTTAGGGGTATGACCGGTGGTTTTTTTTATGAAGTTACTAAAGTAGTTTGGATATTCAAATCCCAGAACATGAGCGATCTCATTGATGCTCCAATCGGTATGCTGCAGGAGCCCGGTAGCTTCACTGGTCATCCGCTCGGCAATGAGTGCAGTGGTAGATTTACCTGTTACCTCTTTGACTGCACGGTTCAGATAATTAGTATGGATGGCTAACCGGTCGGCGAAGTCCTGGGCAGTCTTCAATGTAACGGGGCCTTGAAACTGTTCAACGGGAAACTGTCGGTCGAGCAGGCCGAAAAAACGCTTTGCAATCCTTAATGATGCGCTGCTGAACTGTATGAAATTTTCTGATGGTCGCAGTCGCAATGCCTCATGTATGATCAACTGCAGGTAATTTCGCATCAGATCATCAAAATAAAGGTAGTCGGCCGAATCGTTGGCAATCATCAGCTCGAAAATGCCGGCGATCTTCTCATACTGTTCAGTATTAAGCTTAAATACAGGCATGCTGGTCACTTTAAACAAGGGAGAATTCTGAAGGCTTGCTGATCGCTCGATAGACTTGATGAATTCGCCCGTGAATACACAGGAATAACCGGTCTGAACTTCAGAAAGAATCTCTACAGAGTAGGGAACCTGTGGATTGGCAAAGAATAGAGACAGGTCATCAAGCCTGATCTCCTTGCCGCCATAACGGATAACAGCAGATCCCTTTACCAGGACTATTTTATAAAAATTTCTTCGGCCTAATTTTGTCGGCCCGCTCTTGGGCACATTACTACGTGCCACTTTAAATCCATTGATTTTAAATGGGTTGCTTTGTGCGCTGATGATTGGGGTATCCATGGGTGTAAATGTACACAATTCAAACCAATATATGCATTCTGCACTAAATCTGCGGTATAATATATTTACTTACGGCTTAAATTTTCAAGCGGTATATTTTAAAAGGACGCGTGATTTTATTTTGGTTCTTATGAAGCCAACTACGTCTTAGAGTTTACACCACTTGTTTATGATCTCTATGTGCTCAGGATACTTTTTAAGCAAAGACAATCGTTCGGCCATTTCAAATTCGGTGAATTCAAATCCGGGTGCAACAGCACAGCTCACTAAAGTAAAGCCAGATTTTGATGGTATCTCTGCTGCAAACCAGGAGCCTGACTCTACAACAGCCTGAAGATGACCGGAATCGGAATCACTTAATTCAATGCGATCATAGGATCCGTTCTCCTTAATAATATGAATAAATAGAGGACTTCCTTTATGGAAATACCATAATTCATCTGATTTAAGCCTATGAAAACCAGAAAAGTCGCTGCTTTCTAAAAGATAATATATTGAGGTGCAGGCATCGAGTTCTGTATCTTCCGCAGAGCGAATTATCCTTTTCTTTGATCTGAATATTTCCTTGAAATAGCCTCCCTCCGGATGGGGAGTCATTTCCAAATGTTTTATCCAATAGGCCGTTGTACTGCTAATGTTATCTGACATATTTTAATATTTTATAGAATTGACATGTACATAATTATTTTTGCCAAGGGCGTGTCTCGATACAAAAATAGTGAATGATAAAATTATATATGATGATATATATCTACAAATTGCGCTATTATCTAATATCAACCGCATTGAAGTGATTTAAGTTTTTTTGTTTTAACCAATTCAACTCTGTAATCTGATGGTCAAGTACGGGTAACAACAACTGAAAGAAAATTTTGGATAATTTTTTTACTGATGCGCATTTATGTAAATTTGACCTGTAAAATTTAAATCTTAAGTAAGAATGGATATTATAATTTCCGGGTCAACAATCCCGGGATAACGAATATGGATCTGCTTGACAATATTGCTGATATTTTACGGAGGTTTGGTTTTCAATGAGGAAAAAGTATAAAAATTTGATTTTGGAATAGATCAAAAAAGGATAAATAAATTAAAATGGTACACTCTTTTTTATTAGTAGGGCAATCCAATATGGCCGGACGCGGTTTTTTGAAGGACGTAGACATCATTTATGATGAACATATAAAAATGCTTCGAAACGGTAGATGGCAAACAATGATAGAACCTATTAATTTTGACCGTCCCAATGCAGGAGTTGGTCTTTCAGCATCTTTCGCTGCAGCCTGGCGTATTAAAAATAAATCAGAGGAAATCGGGTTAATTCCATGTGCAGATGGAGGAACTAGCTTGGATGATTGGGCAATTGATGGGATGCTATTTCAACATGCAATTGCACAGGCAAAATTGGCTCAAAAGTCCAGTAAGATAGAAGCTGTTTTATGGCATCAGGGCGAAAATGATGCTAATGTAACAAGCGCTCATCTTTATCATGAAAAGTTTTCTTTAATTGTGCAAGCATTTCGTACTGAACTTAATGATCCGAATCTACCTGTTATTATAGGCGGGCTTGGTGACTTTTTGGTTGAAGGACCGTATGCAGAACATTTCTCAGCCTATCCGGTTGTAAATAATGCTTTGTTGGATTTCGCCAAAACAATTCCGAATTGTTATTTTGTAACGGCGTCGGGCCTGACTTCAAATCCTGATTATATACATATTGACGCAGCTTCTCTAAGAAAATTTGGTGTTCGCTATTTTGAAGCTTTTGATAAGCGACAGCATATATTAAACCCTCTCGTTGAAGAAGATCAAACGATTGAAAAGATTTACCAGAGAGAATTAACCAACGGTGAAAAAATTGGACTATTGAATGTGAAGTTTTTCAGCGGAGCATTGTCGGAAAATGATTATAAAACGGAGTTAGCCAAATTAATGTAAATTAATCAATGTTCTTGTGAGTAAGGTTTTCTGAAAGTTAAACTTACATCCTCCCTTAAATTTCTTTCCACTTTATGAGATTTTTCTTCATCCATAGAAGACCTGGATCAGCGATGAGCGGCATCTTTGTCATTTAAAAAAAACCGGAAAGAAAGTGAATAATCACCTCTTTCTGGTTTTGTACCCATAACTGAAGAAATTATTGATGCGTAGGTAAATATTTTAATTTGTATTATATTTTAGTTACAATAAAATAATAGCTGAAATTTGCTCCAGCCGGGACATTAAAATAGCACTCATTGTTGATAAACTGATTGGCTTCTCCACTTTCATATTGGAAAAATAAGGCTACTTTTTGATTGGGCTGGGTTGTAGGAAGGGCAACTGTAAGAGTTTGCGGGTTGGCAATACCATACGTATTAACATGGGTGCTCCCGTTATCATTTCTCATACCGGTCATCATTCCGCGGAAAACAGTATTTGTGGTATAAGAGGTTCCCGAAGCTGTAGCAAATATTGTATTGACCTGCATTTGTCCCGTGAAAGTGTAATTGGGGGAATTGTTATACCTGTTACATCTTGCTTTTCAAAAAAATAAAAAAAGATACACGCCAGGTTCCGGAATAATAATATAGCTTACATTGCTTGCGGATTGCCCGTTTATTGTTGCCGAAGCATCGGTTCCGAATGTAAAACCGATGGTATTTCCTTTAAGGCCAACATCATTTTTAATAGCCAGATTCGTATATTGATTGGTCGTGTACAGTGAAAAACCTCCTGTGTTCGTTGTTGTATTGTATGTAGACGGATAAATATCTGCATTTTGATAATACAAGTATTTCACCGTACCCCCTAGATTTACACCATTTCCACTCGAATTGATTCCAAAAGTATTGAATGGCGGAGTAAATTCTGCGGAGTTAAGAACAGGAAGATTGTCATGTTTAATATTAGCAGTTCCTGATGAATTGACATGAAGTACTGCAGTTGGAGAATCTGTATTAATTCCTAAATTGCCCTGATCCGTCATTTTTAATAATCTGGCTGAAACTGAATTATTAATGTTTAAAGCATTGGTAGCATCTGTACTTCCTTTTGAGACGATGTCAAGCATGGCAGAAGGAGCTGTCGTATTGAGACCAATATTTTGTCCAAAAACAATTGTAAAAACTGCTAAAAAGAAGCTTATAAATAATTTTTTC
Source organism: uncultured Chryseobacterium sp. (assembly GCA_965651845.1). Lineage (GTDB taxonomy): Bacteria > Bacteroidota > Bacteroidia > Flavobacteriales > Weeksellaceae > Chryseobacterium. Next base: position 7,571 of record CBFGVN010000115.1, read on the forward strand.
ATGTCTTATAATTTTGAAATAATCAATGTAACTCTCTTATCAATTCCGCTTGGGGCCGAAAGACTGCAAGCATTTGTATTGAACTGGTCGCCGGTTCCCCAGTTTACAAAAAGCGCAACTTTCTGATTGGCCGACGTAATTTGTATAACTGAAAAAATATTATGGGCAAACGGATAGTTGTATGGCCCTGTCGTTATCAAAGCTCCTGTGTCTTGCCGTAGAGGAAACGCATTGTATCTTATTGTTGTTAATTCCTGATAGTTGGTGTTTCCCGAAGGCGCAAGATAGATTCCGGTACCTATTCCTAGAAGATTAGCACCTGCTGAGCTTGAAGATCTTGTTCCCGTACAGCTTGTATAGTAGTTTAGATTTAATTTGTAGATACCGGGGTTCGGAATGGTGATGTAAGCTACCTGGGTAGCCGAAGCCGTAGCTCCTGAAGTACGCATCAAGGTAGCTGAAGCATCCTGTCCGGTAGAAACTGCCAGAGCATTACCGGCAATTCCGGTATTGGTAAAAGGTATACTGTAAAAAATACTATTACTGTACAGAGAAAAATTGCTCAACGTCTGGGCTGCATCTATGGTTATATATGAATAGGCGGCAGTAGGGGTGTAGGTTCCCACATATCCATTTGCATCTATTGCAAGCGGAGAGATACTTCCTGTAAACTGAGGAAGGTTTTCGTATCGTATTTGCCCGTTCGTATGCAGCTTTGCAACAGGAGCGGCTACATTTATTCCTACATTTCCGTTATCTAATACGGTAAGCATTTCTGTCCCGGAAGAATTATTGATTTCAAGGGCTTTTGTTGAGCTTGTATTCCCTTTAGATTTGATATCTAATGTTGCGGAAGGATTTATTTCATTGATGCCTACTTGGGCAAAAGAAAAGGATGATAATAAGAAACAAATGGTTTTTATAAATTGTTTTTTCATTTTAATATATTTTATTTAGCTAAGTCTGTGTTTAAAAAATTACGGTGTAGATAATTGTTGTAAAGAAAAGTTTCGGTTTTCTTTTAATGAGTTGGGAGCCAGAATAGATACGTTGGTGGTCGGCTGATTGTATGCTCCCCAGTTCATTGTCAGATATACTTTATCTCCTGCGTTAAGATGAACAATACAGCTGACATTGATCGGTGAGCTGCCCTGGGAAGCTGTC
>CBFGVN010000116.1:0-8729 GCA_965651845.1 uncultured Chryseobacterium sp.
CCTTTCTGCTTGTGTGAAATCGGCTAATTCAAGTATTTCTCCTCCTTTTGAGATAGATTCAACGCTGAGAGGAGTAATCGAGTACCACGTTGCAATCGCATCTACAGCAATTGGAACTTCTATATTCCGTTTTATACATTCGATGAAAGTATTCATTACGAAAAAATCCATTCCGCCGTGTCCGGCTCCGGTAGCGCTGCTTTCAAATTTTTTCCACATCGGATGATCATATTCTTTAAGCCATTTTTCTGTATCGTCCCATTTGTGGGTGTGATTCATAATTTTTTCGAAATAAATATGCCCCTGATTAAATTCTCCCCATCCGAAATCCTGCCAAAGGCCTTCTGTACCCTGAACTCTGAATCCGAGATCATAAGGACGCTGTAAGGAGGTGTCATGGGTTAAAAGAATTGTTTCTCCGTTTTCACAGGCAATTTGAGTGGTTACAACATCTCCCTGTTTGAATTTTACTTGGGCATTAGGATGATTTTCTCCTCCTTTTGCATGTTCTACAATATATTTATGCAATCCTACAGATTTTGAAGAAAAGGAAGATAGCCTGGTTAATCTGTTTCCGCGGTTGATGTTCATGGTCATGGCGATAGGCCCCAATCCGTGAGTAGGATACAATTCTCCGTTTCTTTTTACATAATGCTCGGTTCTCCATTTTGCTTCGCTGAAGCCTTTTTCGCCGAATTCTACTCCGGAATTATACGGAGTAACCCCGTCATTGAATAAAACCCCGCGAAGATCATGCTGATATCCGCCCCTTCCGTGGACAAGTTCTCCGAACATTCCTTTTCGAACCATATTCAGGACAGCCATAATATCTCTTCTGTAGCAGACGTTTTCCATCATGAAAATGGGAACTTTTGTTTCCTCATATACTTTTACAAATTCCCAGCAGTCTTCTAATTTTATAGCTCCGGAAACTTCCATTCCCACGATTTTTTTTGCCCTCATCGCTTCAACACCCTGCGGAAGATGCCATTCCCAAGGTGTTGCAATCACAACGGCGTCAATATTTTTCAGCTTTAAAAGGTTTCGGTAATCATATTCTCCGTTGGAAAATTCCTGAGCAGCGGGTTTATTGTTGCTTTTTAAAATTTTCTGGGATGCGGCCAGCATAATTTTGCTGGGATCTGCGAAAGCAATGATTTCTACATCATCACGTTTTGCCAGAAGCTTCACATGCTCCTGACCTCGAAGTCCGACCCCAATAAATCCGACTCTTACTTTTTTTCCGGATTTGAAATTTTCAGGATATGCAAATAATGAATTAGGTAAAATAAGTGCTCCAAAACTCGCTAAAGCAGCGGTCTTAATAAAATTTCTGCGATTGGTGTTCATTGGTGTCTCTTTTAACTTTAAAGATATTAAAATATCCTAAAGTAAGGCAAAATGAGGAAAAAATTGATTAAAATAATGATTTGGCTTTTTATTTATTCTGGTAAAACAAAAAAAAGACTGTTGCAATTAGTGAAACAGCCTTTTTGTATAAAAATATTTTCAAGTTATTTTTCAATTCTGTAGACCTCTTCATAGGGTTGAATTAGCACCCATCCGTTTCCTGAAAATTTCATCTGAAATTCTTCCCCGCTTCCTCTTCCGATCAGGCTTTTGAAGGATACGTTGGTTTTCAGTTCCGGGCTAAGATTCCCGGACCAAGCAACCGTGGCATTCGGATCTGTGAAAACAGGAGCATCAGGAGTTACCATCAATGTCAGCGGGTCTCCGTGAGTAGTAATCGCGATATGTCCAGTTCCGGATAACTTCACCTGAAATAATCCTCCGGACATCATTCCTGCTACACTTTTCAGCATGGTGATATCGTTTTTAATGCTTTGTTCGTGAGCCAGAACGTCATTTCCGTTGACGCAGATCGATTCATTATTTAGATAAAGAATACGAACTTTTTTCCCCGAATCGGCAACGTATAATTTTCCCGTTCCTTCAGCCTTCATCAGTCGCGTTCCTTCGCCGCTGATCGCTTTTTTCAAAAGATTTCCCAATCCTCCGGAAAGCATGCCTTGTTTTTCAAAGTTGATATTTCCGATGTAGCCGACCATACTCCCGATTTTTGTCCATACAGACTGGTTATTCAGGTTGATTTCCAGCAATTGCGGTTTTTCCAGTTCGAAATAATCTCTTTCCTGCGGATTCTCTTTTGTCTCGTTTACGAAAGCTTCCAATGAATATTTGCTCATAGTGTAATTATTTTAAGAAGCCAAAATACAATTTTTTGCCTTTGGAAATTACCGTAATATCACGGTTTTTTATTTCATTTGAAATTAATTTGATATGAATTCAAATAATACTTGACAAAGGGGTGTTTCATATCGTATATTTGCACGCCGAAAATTACACTTCGTAATTTCAATAATTTTTAAACCGTAATTTAAAAAATGAAAACATCAGATTTTAATTTTGATCTTCCTGCAGAACTATTAGCAGAACACCCATCAGAGCACAGAGACGAAGCGAGATTAATGGTTTTGGACAGAAAAACCCAGACTATCGAGCACAAACTGTTCAAAGATGTGGTAGATTATTTCAGTGAGGAAGATTTATTTATCTTTAATAATACTAAAGTTTTCCCTGCACGTCTTTATGGAAATAAGGAAAAAACAGGGGCTAAAATCGAAGTATTCCTTTTAAGAGAGCTTGATAAGGAAACCCGTGTTTGGGATGTATTGGTAGATCCTGCAAGAAAAATCAGAATTGGGAACAAACTTTTCTTCACCGAAGATGAGTCTTTGGTAGCTGAAGTTATCGATAACACCACTTCAAGAGGAAGAACATTGAGATTTTTATTCGATGGTTCTTACGAAGAATTCAGAGCTAAATTAAAGGAACTGGGAGAAACTCCGCTTCCAAAATATATCAAAAGAGCTGTTGAGCCGGAAGATGCAGAAAGATATCAGACCATCTATGCAAAAGTAGAAGGAGCGGTTGCAGCGCCTACTGCAGGTCTTCATTTCTCTAAACATTTGATGAAGAGATTGGAAATCAAAGGAATCAACTTTGCAGAAATTACACTTCACGTTGGTTTGGGAACGTTCAACCCAATCGAAGTTGAAGATCTTTCTAAACATAAAATGGAGTCGGAAGAAGTATTTATTGATGAAAGAAACGCTGAGATCATCAACAAAGCAGTAGACGGAAACAGAAGAGTTTGCGCAGTAGGAACTACAACAATGAGAGCTTTAGAAACTTCGGTTTCTTCAAACAAAAAAATCTCTGCATTCCACGGCTGGACAAACAAATTCATTTATCCGCCTCACGATTTCGGAGTAGCAAATTCAATGATCACAAACTTCCATACGCCAAAATCTACATTAATTATGATGATTGCAGCATTTGCCGGAAGAGATTTCATCATGCACGCATACGAAGAAGCTGTAAAAGAGAAATACAAATTCTACTCTTACGGTGATGCAATGTTAATTTTATAATAAAAAAGTAAAAAGAGCCAAGTTAAAAGTAAAAAGGTAAGTTAGAGGTATAAAGTAGAGGTTGATGAGACAGAATGATTTACTTACAAGGACTTTTGCATTTGGGTTAATTGCCTTAAGTTTTTAAGGACGCTTCCAAATGATCCTGAAAATAAATTAATAAGATTTCAACTTGGAAAATCAGCTACTTCAATAGGTGCTAATTATGAAGAATCGCAGGCTGGATCTTCCAAAGCAGATTTTAAAAATAAAGCGAAAATTGCTTTAAGGGAAGCTAGAGAAAGTAATTTTTGGCTTCGGGTTTTAGAAAAACTAGACGGTTATAATTCGGAAGAATTTAAAGCTTTATTGAATGAAAGTTCCGAACTGAAAAACATTTTGGCTGCAATAGTTAATAATACCAAGCTTTAAAACTTTTTAATTTTTACTTTTAACTTGGCTCTTAAATAATATGAAAGATATCCGAACTTTATCACTAGACCAGCTCAAAGAATACTTTGTGTCTTTGGGAGAAAAGCCGTTTCGTGCGAAACAGGTGTATGACTGGTTGTGGAGTAAGAATCTCCATTCGATTGATGAAATGACGAATCTTTCGAAAACTCTTCGTGAAAGAATTGCAGAAGAGTATACCATCAATCCTGTTTCTGTGGATCAACTTCAGAAAAGTACGGACGGAACCATCAAAAACGGAGTGAAGCTTCACGACGGCCTCATGGTGGAATCTGTATTAATTCCTACAGAAACCAGAACTACAGCGTGTGTGTCTTCACAGGTTGGATGTTCATTAAACTGCGAATTCTGTGCAACGGCAAGGCTTAAAAGAATGAGAAATCTTGAAGTTGCTGAAATTGTAGATCAGGTTGCTTTAATTGACACCCAAAGTAAAATGTATTTCGACAGGCCGCTTTCCAATATCGTTTTTATGGGAATGGGAGAGCCGATGATGAATTACAAAAATGTGGTGGAAGCGATCCGGAAAATCACCCAACCGGAAGGTCTGGGAATGTCTCCGAGAAGAATTACCGTTTCTACCTCCGGAATTCCGAAAATGATCAAAATGTTGGCAGATGAAGATTTGAGAGTGAAATTAGCGTTATCACTTCACTCTGCAATCGAATCAAAGCGTAATGAGATCATGCCTTTTTCCGATAAATTTCCTTTGACGGAAATCATGGAGGCGCTTCAATATTGGTACAAAAAAACAGGCTCTGTCGTTACTTTTGAATATTGTGTCTGGAAAGGCATTAATGATGGTGATGAAGACATCAAAGCCTTAATTAAATATTGTAAGCAGGTTCCTTCTAAAGTTAATTTAATTCAATATAATCCGATCGGTGACGGAAAATATGACCAATGCAACAAGCAGGCAGAGGAAAACTACATCCGTCAATTGGAAAACGCGGGAATTGTCTGCGTTGTAAGAAAAAGCCGTGGTGGAGATATCGATGCAGCTTGTGGTCAGCTGGCAAACAAAAACGCTGATTAAAATTTCATTAAAAAAATATTAGAAGAAAGCCAAAATAAGCAAAACGGTTAAGTCCGTTCATATACAGTAGCTTATAACGTGAGGAAAAAATTTGGAAGTAGGTGTCCGATAGGTTTTGGGCTTAAATACTTACAATAAGTACAAGACCGGATATAACATCTTAGTGAATTTATCAAGGAACGCATCACAGTGAGGATATGGCTTTTAAGGAACTTACTTCAGACTTTATCTGAGAGTTTGACTTCTTTCTGCATATAGATAAGGAATGTCACATAATACAGTTTGAGCAACCCAGGAAAAGAAGCAAAAGAACGCCGCTTGGTACTTACTACCCGTGGGTCAACCGTGCAAAAATTTAACGATAACGTTGACTGTCTATTTACCAATAACTTTTTTGCGGTGCAACAACCCCCAAAAATGAAGTTCGTCTAACACCTTTTCAAGCGACAAACCATGTGGCGTAATGGAATACTCAACTGTTGGCGGAAACGTATTATAAACATCTCTTCGAACAAGTTTATTCATTTCCAGACTTTTTAGCTCTTTGGACAGCGTTTTATCAGTAATTCCGGTGACCTCTTTGCCTATTTGCTTAAACCTCTTTGGCTTTTCGGACAACGCAAACAAAATAAGGACTTTCCACCTTCCATCAATCGCTTCAACGGCATCTTTTATTGACAACATTGTTTTGGGACAACCAGCTTTAGACAACATAACTTTTAAATTTTACATTACTTTCCACTTGGATAGCGCTTTCCAGATGGGAAGTAATATCATTTGGATAGCAAAGGTAATTAAATTTGCAACATCAAAAGAAAATTAAGTTATGACAACAGAACAAAAAACATCAAAAACATTCAACATTATTCTTTGGATTGCACAGGGATTTTTAGCTCTAACTTTTGTTTGGGCAGGTTTTATGAAAGTATTTAAACCCGAAGATTTACCATTCACTTGGGTAAAAGACAATGCTAGCCTTGTTTTATTTACAGGTGTTATTGATTTATTGGCAGGAATTGGAATTGTGTTACCGACAATACTGCATGTCAAAACCAAGCTGACAATTTTTGCGGCTTATGGAATAATTGCTTTGATGATTTCCGCAAGTATCTTTCATATTTCAAGAGACGAAGCAAAAGACATCGGCTTTAATATTTTTATGCTTCTTGTTGCCGTGTTCGTTGCGTGGGGCAGACAGAAAAAGCAAGAATAACAGACAAATGAATAAACTGAAAATCGGGTATGCCTATAACAGAGGTAATGCTTAAAACCGAACAACATAACGATCATGTTTGAAATTAGTCGAAAAACTATGTATGGAATTACCCATAACATTCGCTCTAAAAATCTTCTTTTACAACAGATGCTTTTAATGAGCCAAGGATTTCTTGCAGATAGCCAATCATTTTGAATGCTTCGTCTACAATCTCAGAGGTCTCATTTATAATTTTCTTTTCGTACCGATTTACTTTGCCAATAATTTTTATTAAAAAAATCAGAAAAAATTCTTAAAGAATTCTTAAAAACTTAAATTTGTACCAAACAAGTAACAATGATGGATTACTTTTTGGGCGAAGATGGGCTGGAAAATGTTTATTCATGGGCAATTCCTATTCATGCCACTATTATTTTAGCTGAAATGATTTATAGCCACGTTTCGGAGGCTAAGCTGTATGATAAAAAAGATGTTGCCACGAGTGTCTATCTTGCTTTAATGAATTTCGGACTTGATCTTGTAATGAAAGCTTTCGCCATGGGTGTCATGTTTTTCTTTTACAATCACAGGCTTTTTTCATGGGATTTTACGATTTGGTATTGGCTGATCTGTTTTGTCGTGACGGATTTTGCGTACTATGTTTTACACTATGTAGACCATCATTCCAGAGCGTTTTGGGCGGTTCATATTACCCATCATAACTCGGAATATTTTAACCTGACAACAGGTTTCAGAAGTCCGGTTTTACAGCCGCTATACAGATATTTATACTTTTCTCCTTTGGCTTTTTTAGGCTTTAATCCTTGGCATATTATGGTCGTATACGCAATTGGTCAAGTGTACGGAACCTGGGTTCATACACAGACTGTGAAGAGTATGGGGATTTTAGAATATATTTTAGTAACCCCTTCTCATCACCGTGTCCACCACGCTTGTAATATAAAATATCTCGACAGAAATATGGGAATGTGCCTTATTATCTGGGATAAAATTTTCGGAACCTTCGAAAAAGAAGATCCTAATGTTCCTGTGAAATATGGAATTTATCCAAAAATGCCCGACAATAAACCGGATACCGTTCTTTTATACGAATGGCGAAAGATCTGGAAAGATATTAAACAACCTGGTTTAAAATTTTCAGACAGGATTAATTATATTTTCAACTCTCCGGGATGGCGACATGACGGAACCGGAAAAACAGTAAGACAATATCAAAGAGATTATTGGGCAAAAAAGAATAAGAAAAAAGAAGATATTCAAAAGAAATCTGCTTGATTTTTTAACACAAATGGGCACTAATATTTGCACAAATCACAAATGCTCTTATGTGAATACTGTTTTGTCATATAGTTTGTCATTCTGACGAAGGAAGAATCTCTACAAACCATTTTACATTATAAGTTTTAAACATAAATTACACAATTTTTCCCTTCAATGGTTTTATAAAATCAATATTAATATCAATAGGAGCGGGCTTTAGCCCGCTTTCACTTTAAGAATAATAATTTGGCTTTAGCCAAAACCTAAAATACAAAGCAACAACCCTTTGCTGAGTGAAATTGAAGATTCAGCGTAGTCAAACACCTTTGCGAACGAAAAATCAACAGAATAATTTAAATGAAAACTTTGCGTTAAAATAGATTCTTCCTTCGTCATAATCACATGAAAGTATATAAAGTCTGCATAAATATTAGTGAAACTAATGCAGAGATTACTGCCATTCGTATTTAAATAAATATTTTTGCACCATGAAAAAGTTGCTTCTAGCCGTAAGTATTACCATTTCCGTCTTGTCATTTTCTCAACAAGCCAATCTGCTGAAAATTAGAAGATACAGGATCAGCTATTTGGATGAAAGGATTCAGGAAACATCCGGTTTGAATTTAATGAATGGAAGGCTCTACACACTTAACGACAGTGGAAATACTCCCGAACTTTTTGAGTTGGACAAAACAACTGGACAAATCATTAATACTATAAAAATTGATGGAAAAAATAAAGACTGGGAAGCCTTAACAAATGATGGCAAAAACTTCTACATCGGTGATTTTGGAAACAATAGCGGAACAAGAAAAGATCTGGAGATTTATAAAATTCCATTTGAAAATAATTCGGTGAAAAATGATTCTGTTAAAATAATTTCTTTCGAATATCCAGAACAGACTGAATTTGTACCAAAATATATGGAAACAAATTACGATGCAGAGGCGATGATCTATTTAAACGGAAAAATTCATCTCTTCACAAAAGAATGGGGAGCGAAATCAACTTCACATTATACTATAAACCCTGAAATTTCAGAAAAACAAAAAGCTGAAAAAGCAGAATCTTTTAAAACAAATTTTGTTGTCACGGATGCTTCTTATTTTGATAAAAAGCTTTATTTAGTAGGATATACAAAGAAGACAGAAGTCTTTTTAGACATTTTCAATGAAACCGAACCAGGAATATTTTTTAAAGAAAATCCTAAGCATTATTACCTCGGAAGCACTTTATCCATCGGACAAATCGAAGGCATTGCTGTTGACGGAACAGGAATCTATATTTCAGGGGAAAAATTCCATTCTCCACT
>CBFGVN010000117.1:0-8678 GCA_965651845.1 uncultured Chryseobacterium sp.
TTCCAGTAGCCGTACAACCATAAGGAGGCAGAAGTCCTCCGTTGCAAGAAAGGCTCAAATTGGAAGGACGTGAAAAATGAGCCAAATACTGCGGCCTAATCTCAACGACATAATTGTAGATACTAGACCAATTGGTTCCGTCATGTTCATAAATAGTCGCATTGGTTTTAGCGTATGCGACAGCACCTCTGTAATTATTATCATTATCGGGATCTGCAGCATCTGTAATTTGTGAAACGACAGGCAATAACACTGCTTTTGAGGGTGTGGAAGACTTTACATCCAGAATTGAATTTTTATGAGGTTCATGATCGGAAGGATCAGGAGCGACAGCTATTTGGGCCTGCCAAAAAGCTCCATACATAAATAGCGAAATAAAATAGTGTTTTTTCATCTTGATTTTTTTTTAGCGATACAACCATAGATCGGATCAACTCTTTTTTTTCAAAAGCAAAAGGTTTTTAATCTTTGCTTGGAGTGTGTTTTTAGAATCTGTCTATTTAGGAAGACTCAAATAATTTATCTATTGAATTATACTGCAATGTTAGATACTTTTAGAAGAGAATTCAAACGATAAGTGTTCTAAATTCCGAAATTCTAACTTAAGAAACGTTAACTGAAAATTGTCATACTATTCATATTTTACATCATTATCAATTAAAATAAGTCGTATTTTTAACAGTAAGAACATTTTGTGAAAAAATTGCATTTGTATAAACAGCACAAGTAGCAATTTAGAAAAAAAAGCAGCCTTCAAAAGTAATTAAAAACCTAAAAATCAATATTTTAAACTATCAAAACAACGTTATAATTTCAGAATTCATTACAGGCAAGACCATAAGTACCAAATTAAATAGTTTTAAAATTGCAACCCTAAAAAACAACTAAATGATGCTGATAAAAAAAATTATTCTCTTTTTAGCATGCGCGATTCTCAGTGTTACAAAAGCACAGAACTATAGCGAATCTCAAATTGATGCTGAAATTAAAAAAGCCAGGTTATTGGCGGTCAGTAAACCTAATAAAGGTATAGAGGCCTGCATAAAAATATATGGTATATCTAAGAAAATGGGCTACAAAGCAGGTATGCTGGAATGCAATAACATCCTTATGGCAAAACTGTATGATGTCGGTGATTTTAAAAAGGTTATTGATATAAGCAGAGAGACCGAGAAACTTGCCAAAGAAGTAAATGATGATGTGATACTATCAAATACATACAGGCTTAGAGGTGCTTCTTACACAGAATTGGGGTTTAATGATGAATGTCTAAAAGAATTAAAAAAGGCCTTACGTACCACCCAAAAAATTAAATCAAAGAACGATAAAAATTATTTAGAGGCACTTATATACACGGGATTTGGAAGTTATTCCGCTCACATCAACGCACCGATAGACTCTATCAGATACTACGCTGAAAAAAGTTTAAAAAGCACAATGGCTATTGATGAAGATAAAAATTTTGTTACTAAAAAATATTACAACCTTGCCGTATCTTATATGAATTTGGGAATGCTGGCTGTTGCAACCAACCACATTAAAGATGCCGAAATGTACTTGTCGAAATCACTGGAAATATCCCAAAACCCAAAATATCTCGTTAACAAAAATATTGAAGTAACTGTTCTTAATGAGTTTGCATGGCTGTATTATGATCAAAAAAAATACAAAGAAGCTGTTTATTACGCAGAACGGGCAGAAACTTTGGAAAAACGGATCAGTATTCCCTATATCCGCAGGGATATTTATGAAGTGTATTTCAAATCATATGTGGAGCTTGGAGAAAAAGAAACTTCCAAAAAATATATGAATCTTTACACGAAACTCAATGACAGTCTTGTCAATGTTGAAAAAAAGGCGATCAACACTCCTGTGAAGCAGATTATGAGTGAGCAAGGGGAAAGTTATACAAATGATATCCAAAGAGTTATACTCATTGCTTTAAGCATACTTATCTCTGTATTGGCAGTCGGTTGGTTTTTCTGGAAAAAAAATCAAAATAAAATTCATGAAAAATATAAAAATGTTATTGTAAATCTTAAAAATGAAGCAGATGCAAAGCAATCTGGATTTACGTCAGCCGAAACTGAAGATAAGGTAGCAGAGAATACGCTTAGTATATCTGAAGATACAACAACTGTCTTATTACGTAAACTATCCAAGTTTGAAAAATCCGAAAAATTTCTAAAAAAAGATATAAATCTCTCCTCACTTTCAAATATGCTGAATACCAATCCAAGGTACCTTTCGGAAATTATAAAGCAGCACCGAGGCAAAAATTTCAATAATTATCTCAATGGTTTACGGATACATTGTATTACCAATAAATTATATGAAACCCCTGTTTTCAGAGAATATAAAATAAGTTATCTGGCAGAATTCTGCGGTTTTTCTTCCAGGGAAGTTTTTGCTGTTATATTTAAAAAAGAAACAGGCGTTACTCCCTCCTATTTTATAAGCCAGCTCAAAAAAGAAGATGGCAAAGTATTATAAATTCCATTCATGTGAGGAACATCCCATTTGATAGATTTTCTTATGGCACTTGTTTTAATTAAAAAAAATCAATTATTTTTTACAAAAGAAAAAACTCAGAACAGTTTGTTTCAAAAGGCAATATTTTATGTTTATTATTATAATTCTAAAAGTCCATCGGTAAGGCATTTCCATTGAATTTTTGCAATACCCAGTATACCTCCCAGTGCGATAAAGACATTTCTTATTTTATCTAAAAAAGCAGCATTGAAATTAGGTCTTTCGTTTCTTCCGTAAACAGCAGTTTGTATATAATTTTCTTCTCTTAAAATCATAAAACTGGAAGTTGCCCCTGCCCCATAAAAGTGAGCAATATGAAAATTTTTCACCTGCCCCGGAACATATGACGGACTGCAGCACATGACTATTTTTTCGTAGCTATCTTCTTTTTCACTGAAAATACTGGTAATTTTCACCCAGTCATATCCTTTGGCTTCAGCATCTCCCGGTCCGGGAATATCGATTCTGATAAAATCTCCGATTTCCGGCTTTCGGTTAAGATGATTTCCGTAAGAATCATAGAGCTGAAAATCAGCAAGTTTTTCGCTGCAATAACTTTTCCATTGATTGACAGAAAAAAATTTTTCCTTCAAAATCTCAAATTTTTGAACCGCTACTGATGAATCTTCAAATACTTTCTGACTTTCTGTATCATGGAAACCACCATGTTTCTGTTGTGGAACACCAGAAATTTGTTTCGCTTTCATAATTTAAAATTTTATTACTATCAAATTTATTAATCCCGTAATAAGATTATTATGAGTGAAATCATATCGTATGAATTAAATCATTGAAATTCAAAAGTAAAAACAGATAATAAATAATTTGCTACACGCGGTCTAATGTGCAAAATGATGAAACAAAGCAATAAAAATAAAACAGCTAGGAACCACAATGGCAAAATATTTTCCGAATTGTGTTAACGCTCTAGCATACCGGTTGTTAAAACCCACCGACTGCATTGATGAATAGAAGCCGTGCCACAGATGAAATCCCAGTAATACAAAAGCACAGCAATACAAAAACGTACGAACCGGACTTTGAAATTTGTGTACCAGCTCTGCATAATAGCGCGTTTCGTTCGGAACATTCATTTCAATAAATTTATAATTCAGTTCCTGAAACCAGAAGTCGTACCAGTGCAAACAAAAATAAGAAAGAATGACGGCGCCGGAAATAATCATATTCCTAGAGCTCCATGAGCTGTTGGCCGAACTATCATTGCGTGCATAAGCAACAGGTCTTGCCTTACGGTTTTGGATTTCCAGGATAAATCCCATCACAAAATGGAAAACCACCCCGAAAATAAGTATCGGCTGCCCAATATACTGCACCAGCCAATTGTACCCCATAAAATGAGAAACCTGATTAAAAAGATCTCCGCTGATCACCGAAGTAAAGTTCAGTGAAACATGTAGCATGAGAAAACTGATGAGAAAAATGCCGGAAAGCCCTATTGCAACCTTTCTCATGATCGATGAATTTAGAATTTGAGCTGCCATATTACTCTGATTGTTAGTCTTTTTAAAGTTACTAAGATTTTTTGACCTCAGTTATATGACAAACCAATTTCTGATATTGGACAAATTTCTGAAAATTTATTTTTTATTAAACCTTTCTTCAAGAACCTTATACCGGTAGTTGAAAATACTTTCCAGCTTTTTCTTTACTAAAACAGAATGCGCCATTTCACCCAGAAATCCGAAAGGCAATTCGTAATCCACCGTATCTTTCATTAAAACGCCATTTTTATTTTCAATAAACTCATGATGATGATGCCAAAGCTTATACGGCCCTTTCTTTTGAAAATCAGTAAAACTTTTCTGAACATCCACCTGGATAATTTCCGTCTGCCATTTCATTTTAATTCCAAACAAAGGCGAGACATAATAATCGATAGTCATTCCTTCATAAATTTCATCGTTTTCAAAATTCGTTAAAACAATAAAATTCATGTCTTTCGGAGTAATTTCGGAAAGATTATTTGCCGAAGAAAAAAACTTCCATGCGGTTTCTATGTTGCAGTTGAGCTGCTGTTCCCGATAAAGCTGATGTTTCACTTTTCTTTAGTTTTTAATTATAAATCCACATCAAAACAGGCTTTTTAGAATTTTGAAGCATCGGGTCAATTTCCCTCATGGCATTATTGGAAATCGTGGGACAGCCCCAACCTTCGGGAGAACCTTTCGGGAAAACATCATCATCACTCATTAAATCCCATGAGTGAAAAACGATGAATCTTTTCAATGCATTGCTATTGGTTTCTTCCAGACCGTGCATCAAATATTTCACATTGATTCCCCAATCGCTGTATCCTCTGCCCTCAAGTTTGTACCTGCCCAAAGATGAAAGATGACTTCCGTCTTCATTGCTGAATTCAGGATCGTTTTTGGATCCGTCACCGCTCCATGGATTTGTTCCACAGCCGTGACCAACCAGATATTTCTTTGAAACCGAATTATTTTTAAAATCCCAGACCAGCAATCTCTTTACCCCTGAATGAACACTCATATCAATCAGAATACAAAAATCTGTATTAAAACCTTTTGACTGACAGAATTTTAAAGCTTCTCCGGCCTTAGATTTTGCCTTATTCGCATCAATTTCAGGTTTCTTTTCAATCTTTACAACTTCACGATTATTCTCTGTTTTGGCGTTATCATTCGTTTCCGATTTGCATGAAAACAAAAACAGAAATACAAAAATCAGACTAAAAATTTTCACTGGATTTTATTTGTAATGTAAAAATATACCGTAATCAGAAGGTGTCCAAAGGGCAGCTTTTTGTCCGGCAGCTTTCAGGGCATCATTGGCCCAGGTGTTGCAGGTATCGAGAAAGCTGTATTTTCCTTTTGCATCGTAGAAAGCATCATTATCGCTGTAGACCGCATTGGTAGGAATCAAAATAAAATTGCCCTTTTCATCTCGGTCAAATTTATTTTCAACAAACTGTACCAGCTTTTGATACTGATCTCTGCTGATCATGATTTTCTTACAATCGTTCCCTTCCGTCATTTGTTTGTAATATGTACAATGCATCGCCGATTCACTCAGCCAGAATGCCGCTTTAAAAGCTGTGGAAAATTTCAGATCTGCCCAAGTGGGAGTATCAAGATAGAAGCCTTTATCACCCCATCCGATCCCGACATAGCTGTAATCCGTTTGTTTTGATTTTGTATTATTAAAAGGAATTTTTGCTGCCCAGTTGTTCAGATCGTTCTTTACAGGCATCACAATATCGGTATGTACACCATTTGTATAGATATAAATTGGTATTTCTTTTTTCTGCCCGTCATCTTTCGCCGGCACTTCTATAAATGGAAGGAAGTATCCTAGAGCAGCATACAATACAACAATTCCAACAACAATTCCTAAAACTTTTAAAATGAGAAACAGCATTTTTTTCACAGTCATGTTTTAATTCAGATTAATAAAATTTAATTGATAATTTTTCGTAAAAGTATTTGTTTTAATCGAAATTTTCGCTAAATTTAAGTACGAAATATTCACAAATATGCACAAAAACACGAAATCAAACAAAAGATTTAAAATAAGAGTAAAAGTAGCTCCAAAAAGAATACAAAAAAAACGTTGATTTTCGGTGAGATCTAATCTCCTGAAGGTCAATTTTTCTTTTTAGGAAAAGCTTTCTTAAAGATTCTTATACAAAAAATCTTTACCTCCTTAAAGCAAAAAATTTAAGGAATGGTCGATTAACCTCTTTATTTTGGAACATCAAAAATTCCAGACGAGGGTTTATCACCAAAAAAATCAACTAATTCTTGTCTGAAGACTCTCCCAAAAACTCAATATTACGCTTTAGTCCGGCAAATTTCCGAGAATAATTCCTGGGTAAGTTCTTTCCACTCTCCTTTTTTAAAATTTTTAAGCGCTTCATTTGGTGTAAATCTACTTTGATGATTGGGCACAGAAAACCGATTCCATGGGCAAACATCCTGACAGACATCGCAGCCGAACATCCAGTCGTCCATTTTATCTTTGAAATAATCGGGAATTTCGTTTTTTAATTCAATCGTTGCGTAAGAAATACATTTGCTTCCGTCTATGATTTTATCAGAAACAATCGCGTCAGTGGGACAAGCGTCAATACATTTCCGGCAGGTTCCGCAGTGGTCGGTCGTTTCATGATCGGGAATAAGCTCCAGGTCACAGATGATTTCCGCCAGAAAGTAAAATGAGCCGTTTTGTTTGGTAATTAAATTCGCATTTTTCCCGACCCAGCCGATTCCTGATTTTTTGGCCCAACTTCGTTCCATTACCGGCGCAGAATCTACAAAAACACGAAATCCGAAAGTTCCGATTTCTTCCTGAAGCTCGGCAACCATTTCGCGGAGAATCTCTTTAATCACTTCATGGTAATCTTCTGCATAAGCATATTTTGAAATCTTAAAATTCTCTAACGTTGAAATTTTTTCTTTAGGGAAGTAATTATAGGAAAGCGAAATCACCGATTTTGAACCTTCCACCAACAATCTTGGGTCGAGTCTTTTATCAAAATGATTTTCCATATATTTCATTTCGCCATGAAAATTATTCTTCAGCCAAGTTTCCAGATGCCGTGCATCATCTTCCAAAAAATCTGCTTTGGAGATACCACAACTCTGGAATCCAAAACTTTTTGCTTTGGACTTTATTAATTGAGAATATTTTTCAGCGTTTGAATTCATGATTTTTACATTGCAAAACTAAGATTATTTTATAAATTTGTTTGGGCTTTGAATGATCGAATTGCTGTATGGCTGTTTTTGATGGTTCAAATCTAGTTTTTAACTCTTAAATATTAATATATTATGTCTTTATCAGAAGTTTTAAAATCAGGAAACTATGAATTAATTGACGTTCGCGAGCCAATGGAGCTTGAAATGGACGGAAATATAGAAGGTGCGAAAAATATTCCATTGGGTGAAGTAGAGGACAGAAAAGATGAGATTCTTTCTATTGAAAAACCTGTTGTGATCTTCTGCAGAAGCGGAAACAGAAGTGGTAAAGCACTGGAATATCTTAATTCTCAAGGCTTGCAGGATGGCTACAACGGCGGAGGCTGGGCTGAACTGAAAGCTACGATCGAAGCAAATCAAGGAACTTTTTAAGTTCCTTTTTTTATTTTAAATTTTTATGTATGGAAGTAAAAGAAAGATTTTCACAAAACTGTCTATTATTTACTAAAGATCAAAATCTTATTGAAAATTTATGGTCAGAAATAGAACAAAAATATTCTGAAAAAGGCAGATATTATCACAACCTTGAGCATCTGGAAAATATGTTTTCTGAGCTTGATTCCGTGAAAGATAGGCTTGAAAACTATTCTCTTATTTTGTTTTCTGTTTTTTATCATGATGTGATTTATGATGCGAGCTCAAAATCCAACGAAGAGAAAAGTGCCGAGTTTGCGAAAATCCGACTTGAAAAATTACATGTAGATTCACATTCTGTTAAAAAAATTTTAGAACAGATCATTGCTACAAAAACTCATCAGAAATCTGAGGATAATGATACTAATTATCTTCTGGATGCCGATCTTTCCATCCTTGGAAAAGATTTGGAAACTTACATGGATTACATGAAAAAAATCAGAAAAGAATATGCTATTTATCCCAACATATTTTATAAACCGGGAAGAAAAAAAGTTTTACAGCATTTCCTTGAACAGAAAAATATTTTTAAAACTGAATCCTTTCATGAAAAATATGAAGTCCAGGCAAGAGCGAATATTTTGTTTGAGAATGAGAGTTTATAATTGGGTTATGTTTTGGCTAAAGCCCTATTATTGCTAAAAAATTAAGCGGGCTAAAGCCCGCTCTTATTGATGTTTTGAGTTTTTCTATGTTCTTAAAGTCTGTTTTATTTAACCACCCCGTCAAAAATTCTTTGAATTTTTGCCACCCCTCCAGAGGAGGGGAATTTATGACGCGCTAAAAATTCACAATCGGCTTATTGACTATTGACTATTGACCATTCACGATTCACTATTTACTATTCTGTTGATAAACTCAGTTGATTTTTCCAAAACAGCTTCCGGAACTTCCTTGTGCGGCGTATGTCCCACGTTTGGAATGATAAACTTTTCCGCACTTCCGCTGACTTGTGAAATCGTTTTTTCAACCTGATTCAAAGTTCCATATTCA
>CBFGVN010000118.1:0-8669 GCA_965651845.1 uncultured Chryseobacterium sp.
ATTAAAAAAGCAAAAAGTCATCGCAAAACTCAACATGACGGCCGAATCAAAAGGTGACACTACAAATCCGAATATTATTGCTGAAATTCCGGGTAAAAAGGACTCTAAAGTGATTCTTTTGGGAGCCCAGCTCGATTCCTGGGACTTTGGAGAAGGCGCTATTGACGACGGAACCGGAGTTGTGCAGTGCATCGAAGTTTTAAGAACATTAAAAGCTCTTGGCTTTGAAAATAATCATACGATCAGAGTGGTACTCTTTGCCAACAGTGAAAACGGCGGACAGGGGCGCGAAATGTATGCTGCGTATGTAAAGAAAAAAGAGGAAAAACACATTTTTGCTTTGGGAACAGACGCTGGAGGCTACTCACCAAGAGGATTTTCACTGGATATGTCACCACAAAGAAGGAGACTGATTTTTCCATGGAAAGAATATTTTCTTCCTTACGGAGTTTATGATTTTGACCAGACAGATGCCATTCAGGACGTTTCTCCTCTGAAAAAGCTGGATATTCCTTTGGCTGAGCTGGTTGTAGATACACAAAGGTATTTCGATTACCACCACTCTGTAGAAGATACTTTCGACAAAGTAAACAAGAGAGAACTTCTTCTAGGCGCAGTTGCTATGACACAAATGATCTTTATGATCGATAAAAATTGGTAGAATGAAAAAGATATTAGGAACTTCATTATTTCTTCTGAGCATTGTAGTTTTTGGTCAGACCAAACAGGACTCTATACAATTTGCAGAAATTTCTAAAGAAATTCTGAATAACGGTAAAAGTTACACTGAATTAAGGGACTTAACCAAAAACATCGGTCACCGTTTAAGCGGTTCTGAAGCTTACGAAAAGTCTGTAAAATGGGCAGAACAAAAGCTCCGTGAAGCCGGTGCAGACAAAGTATGGCTTCAGGAAGTGATGGTTCCGGTTTGGGTAAGAGGAAAAGAATCTTTACAGATAAAAGCCCAGGACGGAAAATGGAAAAACCTGAAAATGCTTTCCCTTGGCAACTCTGAAGGAACCGGAGGAAAAGATATTTCGGGTGAAATTATCATGGTAAAATCTATTGAAGAATACGAAAAACTTCCTAATGAAAAAGTAAAAGGTAAGATCGTTTTCTTCAACTATCCTTTTAGTCAGACTTTCATCGAAACTTTTAAAGGATATGGTGATGCGGCAAAATACAGGGTAAATGCCGCTTCTTTAGCAGCTAAAAAAGGAGGGAAATTTGCAATAATACGTTCACTTTCTTCGGCTTTTGACGATGTGCCGCACACAGGAGCGATGCGTTATGAAAATGATAATAAAATCCCGGCCGTTGCTATTGGAAGCACAACAGCCGATGAATTGGAAACACTTTTAAAATCTCAAAAAATAACAGCCAAACTAAATTCCAACTGCGGAATGAAAGGTGAAAAATTGTCCCACTCCGTGATTGGTGAAATTACAGGTAAAAAAGATAAAAATGTTATTGCTGTCGGCGGTCACCTCGATTCCTGGGATGTCGGAGAAGGAGCTCATGATGACGGAGCCGGAATTGTTCAGAGTATTGAAGTGTTAAGGACTTTCAAAAAAATGGGAATTCAGAACAACCATACCATTCGTGTTGTTTGTTTTGCCAATGAAGAAAATGGCTTAAAAGGTGGCCTTCAATATGGAAAAACGATGAAAGATAATAATGAAAAGCACCTTTTTGCGATAGAATCTGATGCGGGAGGTTTCGCTCCGAGAGGAGTTTCCCTGGAAATGGACGATGAAAAAAGAAAGCAGATCAAATCCTGGTCAAACCTCTTCTTTCCTTATGGGGTTTATCATTTTGAAGGTACGTATTCCGGTGCAGATATCAGTCCCCTTCATGCAATGGGTGTTCCAACTGCAGAGCTGGTTCCTGATTCTCAACGCTACTTCGACATCCATCACACGGAGGAAGATACTTTCGACAAGGTTAACCGAAGAGAATTGCTGCTGGGCGCTGTTGCCATGACGCAGCTTATTTATATGATTGATAAGAATTGGTAATATATTGAGCCACCTTTTAAAGGTGGCTTTTTTATTAAATTTTACGGCTAATCTAAAACCACCCCGTCAAAAATTCTTACGAATTTTTGACACCCCTACAAGGGAGGGGAATTTCTATGTTAAGTCATTGCGAGGAGCGCAGCGACGAAGCAATCTTTATTTTAGAAAGAATATTTTTTTATTTATTAAGAACTATGAGATTGCTTCGTCGCTGCACTCCTCGCAATGACATGAAAACAGCTGCCATTACATCGATGACTGAGGCTTTCGAAACCACTCTTCTTAAAGTATACCACAGAACTTTTTTCAAACATTTTTTCATAAGCCTCTCATAATTCATATAGAAATAAGCTATTTGGCATGATAATGGATACCTAAACTTTGAAAAAAAAATTAAAAAAACACACTTTAACGATGGAAAAATTAACTTCGGTGGACCTTTCAAGGCTACATCATGCTGAATTTGGACAATTCATTGTCCGCTTCTTTGAAGACTTCAGCAATTCCGGTTTAAATGCTCAAACAGATGCGGATTTCAAGAGAATGGCTGATCATATTCAGTCCCAAATTCCAACGTATAATTCTGCTCTCGATCAAATAAAAGCTAGCGAAGAATCAACAAAAATGGCTGATGCGGATGCCGTGCGAGATGCAGATCTACAGGCATTAAGAGATGCTGTAAAGCCTTACAGATATGCAAAAACCAAAACCGAAAAAGATGCTTATGTCACTATAAAGCTATTGCTGAATGAGTACAAAAATGTGCAGTATGCATCTTACGAAGAAGAAACCAACAGGCTGAATATGCTTGTAGAAAAATTACTCTCTTCAGAATACAGCTTCCATGTTTCTGCATTGAGTATCGTGAAATTTGCCAATCATTTGTCGGATTCTAATGCTGCTTTCAATAGTATTTTTGCAAGACGCTCTTTCCAGACGACATTTGATGTAAAGGCTCTTAGGAAAACTCTTACTCACGATTATAAACAGATGGCGAACTATATCGTAACCTTAGCCAACGTAAAAGATGATGTTTTTTACAAAGATGTATTAGCCGTTATGACAAACGTAAGAACATACTTTTCGGGTATTGTTCTGTCCAGAAGAAATGGCCATAAAAAATTAGTTTAACAATTAAAAGTAATTTATGATGAAGAATTTAATGAACACCATGTTTAAGAATCAGGAAGATTCTTTGAAAATGAAAGTTTGGAGTATTATTTTATTAATTGGATTTGCACTGTTTTCAGTGCTTATATTTGCATCAAAGATCAGTTTCAACAACCTTATGATTTATCTGATCGCTTTTGCAGCTTATATAGGTTTTAGTTTTATGTTTATTAATTCTTTAACCGGAAAGCAATCTGCAATGCACATCAAAAAAAGATTAAACAGACACTCATAACTTCAATTATAATTTTACGAAAACCGCTCTCATCTAGAGAGCGGTTTTTATTTTCAATAAAATTAATATTTATTCTATGGTAAACTTTCCGGAAACCGTCTGTGTTTTTCCTTTTGCTTTATAAAAATATATTCCCCTTCTCATATCTGAGGTGGAAACAGATGTTTTTCCTCCTTTTATATCTTGAGATTTTACCGTAAAACCTTCCGCATTTACAATCTGCAATTCATACTGATCCTGCCCGGGAAAGTTAATATAAAAACTTTCTCCATGCTTTACAGGATTCGGGTATAATGCCGATGTTTGACTTTCGTCGACCAAAACATTTATATTTCCTTTCATAGCCGAAGCAGAAACCATTTCCAGAACCCATTGATGATTTGCGCCTGCTGTACCATTCATATCCTGATCCCAGATATTAATATTTGTTCCCGCCGTCTGGGAATTTGCAGGATTATCCATCGCTTTCATATTGGATAAAGCCGTTCCGATGATATATACATTCGGAGCATAGGTTTTCAATACCCATTGCTGATTAGTGCCACCATG
Source organism: uncultured Chryseobacterium sp. (assembly GCA_965651845.1). Classification (GTDB taxonomy): domain Bacteria; phylum Bacteroidota; class Bacteroidia; order Flavobacteriales; family Weeksellaceae; genus Chryseobacterium. Next base: position 3,973 of record CBFGVN010000118.1, read on the forward strand.
TTTTGGATACTGAATTAAATTTGTTCCGTTTGCAATATTAGATCCCGGAACATCAATCGCCAGCCCTGAAGCACGGTTAATAATGATATAATTATTTCCCGTTTTTTCAAGTTTCCACTGTTGTGCAAGACTTGAATTGAAAGGCTGCTGAACCATCTTTGTATTCGCCACCGTGCTGTAATTTGCAGGAGTAATGTACTGATTGCTTCCGACACATTTAATTCGGTAAAAAGCATTCGGATCTATATTCGGCGGTTGTACAATACTGTTGATGGTAAGAGAATTATATCCAAAATTTGAGCTTTGCTTAAAAATATCTTCCAGTGTTACACTTACATAATATTTTCCCGGCTGAGAATTGGCAGGAAGAGGAACCGAAGCACTTCTCTGATCCGGACGGATTCCCGTAGCCACAGCAACAGGAGTATAACCATTTGCCCAGCTCGCTTCGGTGTACAAAGATACCTTGTAAGAAAGCTGAGGACTTGCCGTTTCGGAAATAGCCCACGTTACATTCACAGCGTTGCTTCCCGAATTATAAGAAGGAGTAACCGTAGTTACCGTAACCGGCAAAATGGTAGACGGTTTTGTCCCCGTCTGGGTAATCGCATTGAATGTAACCGAACCGCCCGCAGGAGCAGGAGCCGTTCCGCATGAAGTAACTTTAATCGCAGTATTGTTTAAAGCCGTTTCTGCGCCCCAAGAGCCTGTTCCTGCCGAAGCTACATATCTTGATGGTTTCGACCAGATTCCCTGTGCATCCATGCTCCAAAAGTTTCTGAAATATCCGCAGCGGGTCTCTTTACTGGCGGCAGAGTTCCAGTTTTCTACAAAACCTCCCAGCTTTGTTCCTGTAAATTTGGCATCATTTTCAGGAGTAATGATTGTTACATAATGTTTCCATTTCTGCGTTCCGTAATTGTACATAAAAAAACCGATTCTGGTTTTTCCATCACCTATAGACCATCTTCGGACAACCGTTGCGTACCATATTCCTGGAGTCCACGGCATAGGATTATCCGTATGAAGTCCAGTTCCTTCACCGCCAAAGCCGTCTACATAGGTATTGGGTGCTGCATATTCTGTGGTGCATTGCGGAACATTAGAATCCTGAAGATCCCACATCGAAAAAATGTTGTTGTAGATTTCATTCGGTTTGTACTGAATTCCTGCATATCCGCCTCTTGGGCCGAGTGAAAAGTTCAGGGTGGAATAATAAGTGTTTACTTTTTTACAGGCATTATCTGCCATGACTTCCGAATACCAGAGCTCGCCGGAATTAGTCATATCAAAACCTTCGAGATAAGGCCCCCAGCTTGGGCAGGATTCAGTTTGAGCTTTAATGGTATTTAAAAAAGAAGACGCCGCTATAAGAAACAGCGAAACGTAAGTTTTAAATTTTGCTTTCATATTTGTTTGAATTTGGTTCCATTAAATTAAGCATAATTATTACATTATGTTAAGTAAACTCAGATTTTTTCCAACAAAAAAGCCATCTGCTTTAGATGGCTGGCTGCCAATTTTCTTTATTTAAAAATTTTAGTTTAAATATTCTTTTTTATTTAGTTTAAAATCTAAAATATTCCCGTCACGTTTTATTTTAACATCAATAGTCCTCTGATCTTTTTCAACCCTGTTTATCATGTACCGACAGGCCGAATCTGTATTAAGATTGTCTAAATCCACATTGTTGATACTGATAATCGAATCTCCAATTTTCAACGGAAAACTCTCGTCCCTGAATACAAAAGAAACAACAGGTTTTGCCTCGATAAAACGATAGCTGAATCCGAAAGATTCAAGGTTTAAAGCACTTTCTTTGATTCTTTTCATATAAATTTTGCTGTTCTTCCAATCCAGAATAAAGCTGAAATCTTTAAAGAATTCGTTTCCGATAAGATCCGAACTTCCGGTGGCGATCAACTGGTTGGGAAAGTTTTTATTCCCCAAAAGCATATCTTCTGCCCTGAAGATATATCCTGTCACAGGTTTTCCTGTTCCAAAAGCACCTACTGCACTTGTTCCGAAGGTTTCAATGCTTTGTTTCGATTGTTTAGGATCAAAATTTTTATCAGAAATTCTCAGCTTTCCGGAAGCTCCCGTATCGAAAGTAAGGTCTATGGTTTTATCTAAAATCTTAGTTTCAACTACCGGGGTTTTCTGCGGTTGGGCTTCAAAGGGGATGATGATGTCATAATCTTTGAGATCGAAAAGCGATAAATCTTTCGTCGCTTCCAACGAATTTTCGGAGTAATTTACCCTCCAGAACAATTTTGCCATCTGGTTGGCTCCGATAATTCCATCGACTTTAAAACATCCCAATTCTGCCATATTAAGATCAAGGACAATGGCTCCTATATTTTTAAAAACTACATTGTCAACAATCATTTCCGGAAGTTCCGTAAAGATCTGTTCCTGCTTGTTTTTCTGTGAATCTTTTACTTTACTCCTGTGCTTTTTTTTAAGGTTGAGTTCGCTGTAGATGGCACTGGAAATTACCGTCGGTGCCCCAGAATCGAACAGAAAGTTATAGGTTTTTCCGTTGATGTTCACTTTCACAAAAGGAAGCTCACTCGAATATCTCATGTTAACTTTCTCGACAGGATTCTGAAGCTGCACTTCCCCATTTTCAAAAAATCGTTTTCCCTGTGCAAAAATTAGAAGACTACAAAAAGTAAAAAACGAACAGAAAATATTTTTCATAAATTATTTTTCATGCTAAAATATCACTATTCACTTTAACATCGTAATTTTTAATTAAATTTTAAGATCATTTAGCATTTTAATTAACAGGTGTTGAAAAGAAATAATTCTCAATAAGATTTACCCCCAGAAATGTTGCTGCATTACCGAATGTATAAACACTTCTGGAAATAGTCGAGCTATCTGATTGAAGGACGTAATATAAGGTGACATCAGCATTGGTAACATTATTATAAACAAAAGCCTGGGTAATCTCAAAATCCCTTCCCATCAGCGGCTGGAAATTAGTACTTCCCAGAACAGGGGTATCTTGCGGATTACTGTTATTTGTTCCTATATTTTTGGTTCCCACATAAGTTCTTACATATCCGGAATTCGAATTATTGAGAACGTGTATTTTCATGTATATCATGTGTGTACCCGGAGGGATGGTAAGACTTGCAACTTTATTCCAGTTTGAGTTTCCGATGGCGGTATAACTGGGCCAGCTAAAGGTTCCAACAATATTTTGTCCTGTGAAAATTGACAATTCTTTCCATGTGCCTACTCCATTTGCATCGCTATATAAAACCTTATTGTCAGCCTGATTTCCATCCCAAAGCTTAAAACCAAATATAGGAGAAGCTTGTGTCCCAGCTGTTTTTATATCTAATTTCACTGTTGGATTTGTGTGTCCAATCGCCACATTACCATTGGGTTTAGAAATAACAACATCATTATCCGGATTAGTATCCAAAGTACTGTTTGCACCATTTACATGCAATGCTCCAGTAGGCTGGCTCATATTAATCCCTATCTGGGCATGCATTAAAAAAGCATTGCAAAAAATGCTTAATAAAATAATTTTCTCTTTCATTGTTTTTTTCACAAAGGTAAGATATTTTAAGCAATACGCAAATAACTGAAAATTTTAACATATTAAATGTAAAATAAATCAAAATAAATACGAATATGATAATTAAAGTAAATTCAAGATAACTATTAATAAAAATAATTTTAAAAATTAATTCACATTTAAAATAAATATAATTAAAAAATAAAAAGCATATTTTTAACCATCGATTTTTTTAAAATACCATACCTAAAAAAAAACTATCCTCCCGGACAGCTTTTTAATTAGAAATAAACCTCTTAAATTTTATCAAGAACTTTCTGCGGCAATACTTTCACCAGATCACGTTTGAACTCTTTTTCAAGAATGACAAACTTCCAGTATTTTCTGTCTTTAGAAACGGCGCAGGCTTTCATACTGGCATTGATGAGATAAGCTCCTTCGTTGGCCAGATATTTCACATTATTCTTACCATATTTATTCATCAAAGCACTGCTGATTTTCTTTTTCATATCATCGTTCATCGAGCTTACGTTGCATTTCAGCTTAAAAGAATAATGGGCTATAGAAAAATATTCGCCTTTTATCAGTTCCGGCTTTTCAATGCTTCCGAATTTAAAATCCTGCATGTCGATTTTCATGAAGGGATTGTTGTAGGTCATATTCAAAAGCTGGGTCATCTGATCTTTTGGGATTACCGTAAAGAGCTTCGGATAGATATAGCTTACGGCCTGATCTATATTTTTGGTTTTAATGCTGTTGGTAAAGTAGGTAAGCGATTTTTTTATGTTTGTTTCTTCAGGACTAACTTTGGTTTGCGCAAAAGTCACAAATGACCATAGAATAAACAAAAACAGAAGTGATTTGGTTTTCATAATTTGAAACAGATTAAACTTCTCGATACAATTTTTTCTAAAATTTATCGAATTAAAGTAATATTTTCAATAGATCTGTCGCAGAGTTTAGTAACATCGTTACAAAAAGTATCAACTTAATGAAAAAAGCCATCCTTTCGGACGGCTTTAGAATATTGTAAGGTTCAATTATTTTACTTTTACAAGCTCAACATCGAAAACCAACCATGCGTTTGGCGGAATTACTCCTCCTGCCCCTCTTTCTCCATAGCCCATTGCCGGCGGAATCAATAAAGTAGCCGTTTCAC
>CBFGVN010000119.1:0-8641 GCA_965651845.1 uncultured Chryseobacterium sp.
AAGGTTAATATTATCCTTTCCAACAGCACTTTCCCAACCGATGTGGGAAGGCATAATTCCTGCATCGATCCATAGATTTTTTGTTTTTGAAATTTTAATTCCTACGTTGGCTTCGTTTACATATTGTAAAATTTCCTCTTCCGCGGAAAGGTTATCATCCGCATAAACTCCGGCCATTAGAGCCAGATTAGCACGGAATTTATCATTTTGATAGGATCCTTTCACTAAGCCAAGATTCAGATTGAGCTCGTTGTGACGGTTGTAGGAATACAAAAAGCTCTGACGATGGCTTTTCGGTTCATTAAAATCATAAGTGTAAAAAAGCTCTGCATAGGCGGATAAGGTGAGCTTATTGCCATTTTTCAACGAATCCGAAGATTGAGCCTTCGGAAAAATTATCCCTAACATGATTCCTATGACAATAAAGTTTTTCATTCTAAAGTTATATTGTGAGTGATAGTTGTTTTAATAGCCCGAAACAATTAAAGTTAAATTATTCCGAGCTTATTTAAGTATCAAAATTTAATCAAAAAAATTAATATTACAGTCTGAAAATTACACCTAAGGTAATTCTGCTGTCAGATTTTTTCAAATCTGGTCTCCAGGATTCAATAGGAGTGTCTATCCATCCGTCCGGGCTTGTGGTTCCTTCTCTTCCTGCGAAGTAAGGAATGTTGCTTTTTCTGAAACCGTATTCCAGCCTGAAAGTGAAAAACTGGTTTGGCATAATATCAATGGTAGCGGTTCCCTGGAACATTTTTAATTTTTCTCCGTTGGCAATGGCATCATTAAAATCATTATTCGCAATCGGAGAAGGGGAGAACGCTAAATAAGCTCCCGGATTTGAAACAGCATCCGCTCTTAAGGTCAACCCGATTTTGTTGTGATAAAACCAGAGTCTGTTGGCGATGGAAGTTCCGATCATGTAATTGTCTTTTGCCTTCACACCGCCTCCTGTCTGGAATCCGTAATGGTTGTTGATGCTGAAACCTGCCTGCGAAAGTCCTTTGCTTTCTTTGTTTTTATAATATCTGGCAACAATGCTGTGATCGTGATGGAAACGGCGGACTTCCGGATTGTTTCTTGTATCTTTTCCGTTAAAATAAAAATTCGCAACCAGCTGAAGGTTTTCATTCGGACGGTAATAGTTGGAAACTCCCAATCCAAGACCTGTATTCCAAGAGTTGTAAGTCTGCCATCCGTTCAGTACCCAAAGCTCAACCTTGTATTTTTTTGAAGGATAAGCCTGCACTCTCGCCCCCTGAAAATAGAAAGGCGTAAAGTCGCACACCAAACTTCTTTGATAGTTCCAGTTTTCGCCTAAAACATAGCTCTCAAGACCAATGTAGCTCATAAAAATCCCTGCTTCAACGTTCAAACCGTGCATTACATCGAAATGATATCCTGCTGCAGCTTCTCTAATGTATTTTAAATTTCCTAGACTGGTGTTTTTACCATGATTTACCGTTCCGTCAAGATCCTGAATAATAGAACCCATCTGTCCGAACTGCAGCCATAAACGGCCGATTACATTTTTATAATTAGTTTCCAGACCGATACTTGCCATATTGATGGTAAATTCGTTGGATCGGCCGATAGCCGCGGAAATGGTGTGGGTATTATCTTTCGGACGACGGAAATCATAGTTGTAATAAGCATCTACATAGGTAACTCCGGTTAAAATGGTTTCGCCGTTTTTATCTTTTAAGGTTAAAGGAAAATCCGTCTGGCGGTTTTGTCCGTTAATCCATGTTAAATCATATCCGTCGAAAGGGATTTTAGATTCTGTAGTTAAGGAATCTTTAGGCTGAACCGAGGTTGAGTCTTGTTTGATTTCCTGTGCGTTCATCGGGCTTAAAGCAAGTAGTCCTAATAAAAAAACAGCTTGAATAGTTTTTGATTTCATTATATAAATATTGATAACAATGTGTTATGTATAATTAATTGTAAAGAATAATTTTTAGTGGCGAATCCAGTCTTGAACTTTTGTTTCTTTTGTTTGACTACGTCGAATCTCGATTTCAAGACAAAAGAAAAGAAAGCTTTATTTTAATTCATTTAAAGCAATATTTAATTTTAAAACATTGACCTTAGAGGGGCCAAAAAGAGACGTTTCCGTTTGGCTTTTAATAAGATTTTCGATTTTTTCAAGAGGAAGATTTCTTTCTTTGGCGATTCTTTTAGCCTGATAAAAAGCTCCTTCCGGGGAAATATCAGGATCAAGACCGCTTCCGCTCGCCGTTACCAGTTCTACAGGAACTTTCACATTTTGCATTTCGGGATTCTGCATTTTTAAAGTATCGATTCTTTTCTGAACCGTTTGCAGATATTCTTCGTTGCTTGGCCCTTTGTTGCTTCCTGCGCTTCCTGCAGCATTGTAATCTACTGCAGACGGACGGCCATGAAAGTATTTTGGAGATTTAAAATCCTGCCCGATATTGGCATAAAATTTCTGACCTTTATAATGGATGATCTCTGCATTTCCCTGTGTTGACAGCATTTTGGAACCTGCATAAACAATGCCTAAATAAATTCCAACGATAACCAACATAACAAGTGTTAATCTTAATGCTGATAGAATATGATTTTTCATTTTGAGTTAAATTTTTGAATTAATTGGATGGAAGATGGGAGAGGGATGATGGAAGTTAAAACGTTGTATTATTTCTTCCAGCCTCCAGCATCAAACTTCCAGCCTAATAAAAAAGACTGATTACTAAATCGATAAGCTTTATTCCGATAAATGGAGCGATAATACCACCCAAGCCATAAATTAAAAGGTTTCTTCTTAACAATGCGCTTGCTCCGATCGGTTTGTAGGCAACTCCTTTCAAAGCCAATGGAATAAGGATCGGGATGATAATCGCATTAAAAATAATCGCTGATAAAATCGCGGATTCCGGACTGTGAAGATTCATGATATTCAACTTTTGAAGCGCCGGAATGAACGTGATAAACAATGCCGGAATAATGGCGAAATATTTAGCAACATCATTCGCGATACTGAAGGTTGTCAACGTTCCGCGGGTCATTAATAACTGTTTTCCGATTTCTACGATTTCAATCAGTTTTGTCGGGTCATTATCCAGATCGACCATGTTTCCGGCTTCTTTGGCGGCCTGCGTTCCGCTGTTCATCGCAACACCTACATCGGCCTGAGCAAGGGCAGGAGCGTCATTTGTTCCGTCTCCCATCATCGCCACCAGTTTTCCTTCCTGCTGTTCTTTTTTAATATAATTCATCTTGTCTTCAGGCTTGGCTTCTGCAATAAAATCGTCTACACCGGCTTTTTCTGCGATAAATTTTGCGGTTAGAGGGTTATCTCCTGTTACCATTACAGTTTTCACACCCATTTTTCTTAATCGTTGGAAACGTTCCTGAATTCCTGTTTTGATAATGTCTTGAAGTTCAATTACTCCCCATACTTTTTCATTTACGGAAACTACCAAAGGAGTTCCTCCGTTTTCAGCAATTTTAGTTACGGCGTCCTGTGTTTCCTGAGGGAAAATATTCCCGGCTTTTTCTGTTAGCTTTTTAATGGTATCATAAGCTCCTTTTCGGATTCTTGTATTTTCAAAATCGATACCTGAAGTTCTTGTTTCGGCTGTAAAGTCGATGTAAACAGGGTTGGGAACAAGCAGATCTTCAGATTTTAATTGGCTTAATTCTATAATTGATTTTCCTTCCGGTGTTTCATCGGCTACAGAACTCAATGCTGAAGCCTTTATAAATTCATCAAGCTGAATATTGTTGGAAGGATGAAATTGCGTTGCCTTACGGTTTCCGATCGTAATAGTTCCTGTTTTATCAAGAAGCAAAACATCGATGTCTCCTGCCGTTTCAACGGCTTTACCGCTTTTTGTGATCACGTTGGCTCTCAACGCTCTGTCCATTCCCGCAATTCCGATTGCAGAAAGCAGACCGCCAATCGTTGTCGGAATCAAACAAACGAAAAGTGAAATAAATGCCGCAATAGTGATTGGTGTCTGCGCATAGTCTGCAAAAGGTTTTAAAGTCACTGTAACAATTATGAATGTCAGGGTGAACCCTGCTAAGAGTATGGTTAATGCAATTTCGTTAGGTGTCTTTTGTCTTGAAGCACCTTCTACAAGGGCAATCATTTTATCAAGGAAAGATTCTCCTGGCTTGGTAGTCACTTTCACTTTTATTCTGTCGGAAAGTACTTTTGTACCGCCTGTCACGGAACTTTTATCACCACCTGCTTCCCGGATTACGGGTGCGCTTTCTCCAGTGATGGCAGATTCGTCAATGGTAGCTAAACCTTCAATAATTTCCCCATCCATCGGAATTTGGTCTCCGGCTTCACAAAGGAAAATATCTCCCAGTTTCATATCGGCAGATTTTTTTAAAACAGTTTCTACCTGAAATCCCTGTTTGTTGTCAACAACAACTCTGGCGGGAGTTTCTTCGCGGGTTTTTCTTAAAGTGTCTGCCTGTGCTTTTCCCCTTGCTTCTGCGATGGCTTCTGCAAAGTTGGCAAACAAAACAGTGAAAAATAATATGATAAATACTAAAAAGTTATAGCTAAAACTGCCTTGTGACCGGTCCCCCGTTAAGCTGAATAAACTTACGATGAGCATGACCACCGTTCCGATTTCTACAAGGAACATGACAGGATTTTTAAACATGATTTTCGGATTCAGCTTTACGAAAGACTGTCTGATCGCTTCGTTGACCAAATCTTTTTGAAATAATGTTTGTGATTGATTTTTCATTTTTTTGAAAGAGTTATATCATTGTAAACCAATATGAACCATTAAGGCAAATCAATAAAAAAGAATTAAAATGGATATTATTCAGGGTGTATGAAAAGTGAGACGAGTTTTCTTTAATAATTTTGATCCGCTTAATGGTTTACTATTGATTTTAATTTTTAATTATTTTGAAAAATATTGAAGCTGCTCTGCAATTGGTCCCAGAGTAAGGGCAGGGAAGAATGACAATGCGGCAATCAGAAGAATCACGGCTAATGTCATAAATCCGAAAGTTGCGGTATCTGTCTTCAATGTTCCGGCACTTTCAGGGATGTATTTTTTCTGTGCCAATAATCCTGCAATTGCGATTGGACCGATGATTGGGATAAATCTTGATAACAGCAAAACAATTCCTGTGGAGATATTCCACCAAGGCGTATTGTCGCCCAATCCTTCAAATCCGGAGCCGTTGTTGGCGGAAGAAGAAGTAAATTCGTACAACATTTCACTGAAACCGTGAAAGCCAGGATTGTTCAATGTTTTTGCTCCAAACTCCGGGAGATAGGCTGTTATAGCTGTTCCAACCAAAATTAGGAATGGGTGAAATAAAGCCACGATCATGGCGATTTTCATTTCTTTGGCTTCAATTTTTTTACCTAAAAATTCGGGTGTTCTTCCGACCATCAAACCACTGATGAATACAGCAAGAATGATGAAGATAAAATAATTCAGGATTCCGACGCCGCAACCTCCGTAGAAACAGTTGATCATCATGGCCAGAAGTTCGTTCATTCCTGAAAGCGGCATTGTGCTGTCGTGCATCGCATTGACTGAGCCTGTTGAAATAACCGTTGTAGCAATGCTCCAATAGGCTGAAGCAGCGCTTCCGAAACGAATTTCCTTACCTTCCATCGCACCGAGATGAGGATCAGTTCCCATTTGGGTAATTAATGGATTTCCGTTGGTTTCATTAATAATATTCGGAATGGTAAGTGCCAGAAAACCAATGGTCATTACCGTGAAGATCGTCCATGAAAGTTTTCTTTTCTTTAAATAAAATCCAAGGGCGAAAACCAGAGCAAACGGAATAATCATCTGTACCACCATTTCGGTCATATTGGTCAGGTAATTCGGATTTTCAAGCGGGTGAGCTGAGTTGGCTCCGAAAAATCCACCACCATTTGTTCCTACATGTTTAATGGAAATAAAAGCCGCAGCAGGACCTCTTGAAACATCCATTTTCTGTCCTTCTAAAGTAGTGATATGGTCTTTACCTTCAAAAGTCATGGGGCTTCCGTTTGCGGAGAGAATCAATGCAGTAACGATACTCACAGGCACCAGAATTCTGATAACGGATTTGGTGAAAAAGTCATAGAAATTACCCAATTCCGTGGTTGTTTTATCTTTAAATGCTTTGAAAAGTACCGCCATTGCTGCCATTCCTGTCGCTGCTGATACAAACTGCAGAAACATTAAATAAAGCTGGCTCAAGTAGCTGACTCCCGTTTCGCCCGAATAGTGCTGCAGATTACAATTTACCAAAAACGAAATTGCTGTATTAAAAGCTAAATCCGGTGACATATCTGGGTTTCCATCGGGATTCAGAGGAAGCCATGACTGATTTAATAAGATGAAAAATCCGATGATAAACCAAACCAGATTAATGGTTAGCATGGCAAACATATTCTGTTTCCAGGTCATTTGCTTATTCGGATTGATGCCTGAAATTTTATAAATCAAATTTTCAACAGGTTGAAAAATTTTATCTAAAAAAGTCTTTTTATAGCCATAAACATTAGCAATATACTTTCCTAGGAAAATACCGATAACTAATGTAATTGTGAACATTACTATAATGCCTAAAATTTCTGTATTCATGATTTTTGGTTAAAATTTTTCAGGTTTCATTAAGACATAGCAGATGTACACAAAGGCGAGTATTGAAAGGAAAAATAAACTCCACATAGTTTTATATTTTATCAAAAAATTCAACGGATTTGTACAACATCCAAAAGAGTACTACACATAGTATAATTAAACTTATCAGCATCATATCGCTACAATTAAAGTTAATAGGGTGAAAATTACATATGATACCATCAGCAAGCTCAGTTTTGAGTGCTCCCGTTTTTTGAACGTTTTTCTTGAAATTGTCATTTTTAAAATATTTTATTCTAAACCGATAATGCCAAAAGAAGTTCCAATCTGTCGAAATTTGATTTAAATTGTTTAATTACAATAGGTTATGGTTTTTCGTGGTAGTGCCAAAAAACAAGAAAGCCTATCAAAATGATAGGCTCATTATTAAAATGATAAGATGTTCTAAGCTAAAAGAATCAACTATAAGTAAATTTTAGCGTAATAATTTAAAACTCTCAAACACAAAAATTCTCCAACTCTCTAACTCTCCAACTTATCTTAATTCATACTCTTCTAATTTACGGTATAACGTTGCAATCCCAATCTCCAGCAGCCTCGCCGCTTCAGCCTTGTTGCCCTTTGTGTATTGTAAAACTTTTTGAATGTGGTCTTTTTCTAGGGATTTTATACTTAAAGAATCTTTTTCTGTAGTATTTTTTTCAGAATAGTGAGGGAGGTTTTCTGCGGTTAAAATATGGTCACTCATTAAAATCAAACTTCTTTCGACCGTATTTCTGAGTTCGCGGATATTTCCTTTCCAGTCGTTTCTTTCGAAGGTTTTGTAATATTCAGGAGTGACCTGAACATTAGAAATATGAAGCTTTTGAGAGAAAACATCAACAAAATTTTTTGCCAAGGCTTTCAGATCTTCTTTTCTTTCGCGAAGCGCCGGAAGCCGGATTTCAAAAATATTTAATCGGAAATATAAATCTTCGCGAAAATGTCCCTGCTTTATTTCTTCTTCTAAATCACGGTTTGTTGCGGCTATCAATCGGAAATCGGATTTTGAAACTTTCGTTTCTCCCATTTTGATGAACTCTTTTGTTTCCAAAACACGAAGTAATTTGGCCTGAAGTTCAATAGGCATTTCGCCGATTTCGTCGAGAAATAATGTTCCTCCGTCGGCTTCTTCTACCAGCCCTTTTTTATCTTTTATCGCTCCGGTAAAAGATCCTGCTTTATGTCCGAAAAGCTCGCTTTCCAGGATTTCTTTACTGAAAGCAGAACAGTTTATTGCAACAAAATTATTTTTTTTCCTTTCGCTTCCTTCATGAATGGCATTCGCAAAAACTTCTTTTCCGGTTCCCGTTTCGCCGGTTAAAAGGACTGTAGCATCCGTTAAAGCCACTTTTTCAGCCAATTTCTTTGCCTGAAGAATCAAAGGTGAATTTCCGATGATCTGACTAAATCCTTTTTGAGCCGTATTTTTCTGAACGATTTTAGATCTATTATCTTTTACTTTTTCCAAAGCTTTGTAAACCAACGGAATAATTTTCTCATTATCATCACCTTTTACCAAATAATCATAAGCCCCGTTTTTCATTGCCTGAACGGCATCCGTAATATTTCCGAAAGCTGTCATTAGAATGATTTCCAGATGAGGATATTTTGTCTTGATAGATTTTACCAGATCAACTCCGAAGGCATCGGGAAGCCGGACATCGCTTAAAACAACATCAAAATCGTATTGCTCCAGCATTGTCATTGCCGAACGTGCTGTTGAGGCTTCTTTTACGTTAAAATTTTCTTGAGAAAGGATCATTCCTAGTAATTTCAGGAGCTTGATCTCATCATCGATGATCAGAATGTTTCCGGACATGGTGGTTATTTTTGGAAAACTATTGCAAACTTATTGAATTTATTTTGGATAAAGCAAAGAAAACTGAGAAAGCGTTAAAGGGATTAATGATTTTCGGAAGCCTTGTCAAGGTTCAAAACCTTGATAAGGGTGATTACAAAAAAATAATATTGAAATTTAACTTCCGATTAGTAATGCAATCATACCA
>CBFGVN010000120.1:0-8627 GCA_965651845.1 uncultured Chryseobacterium sp.
AATGACGATCACACAAAGTACATTAAGAATAAACCCCGTTCTCATCATGTACTGAATCTTCACATCACCTTTAGCAAAAATTATCGCATTGGGAGGAGTACCCATAGGAAGCATACTGGCACAGCTGGCGCTGAGTGTCATGGGAATACCCAGTATAAGAGGATTTATTTGTAAAGATAATGCCAGAGAAGTGATAACCGGAGAAAGGATCAGTACCAAAGCCAGGTTGCTTATAACTTCACTTAAAAAAATGGAAACAGCTGACACGATCAGTATAATTAAAAACAAGTTACCGGTAGTAATTATACTTAACCCGGAAGCAAATTCCTGCACGAGATGGGACGCTTCGAGTGCATTTGCCAACGCGATTCCTCCTCCAAAAAGTAACAATATATCCCACGCCATATTTCGGGTATCGGACCAGGACATCAGCCTTTCGGATTTGTTGCCTGCTTTCTGACCAGATGGCAGCAAAAACAGCAAAGACGCGCCCAATACCGCAATAGCCGTATCATCCAAAAGGACATTGTTTTGCCAATTATTAATCAGATCTTTCGTCATCCATAATAAAACTGTAAGCCCGAAAACAGATAAAACTCTCATTTCCGCCTTACTCATTACTCCTAACCGGAGCTGTGTTTTTTTAATGGCATTCGATGCTTCATTGCTGTGTTTGATGTTATTAGGGTACAATACTTTTACTAATAATCCGTACAACAGTAGTAATAACAATAGTGTGAGTGGCAGAAACAGCAGCATCCAGTCAGAAAAGCTGATCGTAAAATTAAACCTGTCTTTGATATATCCTACATAAGCAACATTAGGCGGAGTCGCAATTACAGTGCCCAGTGCCAAATTGGAGGCATACGCAATAGAAAGCATTAAAGCCAAAGAAAAGTTTTTAATATTTTTTATATTCTTATTATGATTCTCAACAACCTGTATCACCGAAACAGCCAAAGGATACATCATCATCGTAGTCGCGGTATTACTAAGCCACAAACTGAGAAAACCTGTTGCTATAATAAATCCAAGGATGATACGGTTTCCGTTGGTTCCTGTAAGCCTGATGATACCGAGCGCCATTCTCTTGTGAAGGTTCCATTTTTCGATAGCAAGTGCAATGAAAAAACCTCCCATAAACAGGAAAACAATAGGATCGGCGTAATTTTCAGCCACTTTTTTAAGGGATACAATACCAAAAGCAGGAAATAATATGATTGGTAATAATGCTGTAATCGCCATAGGAACAGCCTCCAAAACCCACCAAATGATCATCAGAACAGCCACAGAAAGCACCTGATTTCCCTGATACGATAAGCTGAAAGGATTAATAATAAATCCTGATAAACTCAGAAAAAGGCCGGCAAATAAGCTAATTTCTTTTTTGTGAAGCTGATAGTAAGTTGGCATGGCATTTTAAAATAATGAGATTATGTATATCACTGTTTTTGTCTTTTCGCTTTTCTTTTTTCTTTATTAAAATAGCCTCTTAATAAAAAATTATTTTTTGCTGCTTTTTCTATTTCTCTCAGTTCGGCAACACCTTTTTCAATATTAATGAGTGTAGAATCTACGGATCTTCCCAGCTTAGGGTTGTTGATAAGCTTGGATACGACATTTTCATCATTATTTATTTTCGAAGTAAAAGTATTCAGGTCCTTAGAGCTCTTTTCTAGATGAAAAAGTGTTTTTTCCAGCGAAATAGCTAAAGAATCATCGGACACTATTTTGGAAAGCACATTATTTTTATTGTTGAGTTTGGCAGCAAAAACACTTATCTCTCCCGATGTTTTTTGTAAATTATACACACTGCTTTCAATATTATCTACCAGTTTTTTATCTGTAAATATCTTTGCTACCGTTCCGTTTTTATTGTTTAAAACAGGGGTAAAACGAGCAAGATCTGCAGAGCTCATCTGCAGGTTTTCCAGCGTTCTGTCTATGCGTAAGGCAAAATCTTTATTCGTAAGTATTTTCATTAAAAGACCATCTTTATTATTCATTTTTCGGCTGAAAGTAACGAGCTCATCAGTAATTATTTTGGTGTTATCGGCACTTTTTTTAATGCTCGACAAAACATCTTCTATTTCCGGAGCTTTATAAGAAGCAATGACATCATTTTCTTTAACGACCGTTTCGGAGCTGTTACCCGGAGAAATAATAAGCACTTTATCACCTAACAATCCATCCGTTGCAATACTGGCTACAGCGTCGGTTTTGATATATTTCTGGACATCTTTCCTTATGATCAGATTCACTACAACCAATGAGTCTGAGATAAAATCTATTTTACCTACCGTTCCTACATTAATTCCGGACAGGCGTACATTGCTACCTTGTTTTAGTCCGCTTACATTTTCGAATTCCGAACGCAAAACGAAATTAGAACCAAACAAATTCCTGTTGACACCAATGAAATAGATGGCTATTATAAAAAGAATAATGCCTATTGCAACAAAAACGCCCAATTTCCATTGGTTTGATGACTCGTTTTTCATGATTTATTTTGTTTATTGTTCAAAAAATGATTTTACCCAATCGTCCTCACTATTTTCGATATCTTTGAAGCTTCCTTCTGCTTTTATCACACCATCTTTCAAGATGATGATTCTGTCACCCGTATATTTTGCACAGGTAAGATCGTGCGTAATGATGATCGAGGTGGCATTGTATTTAAGTTTGATGCTGCGTATCAGCTCAATAATCTCACGGGCCGTAATCGTATCCAAACCACCTGTAGGTTCATCATAGATTATAATCTGCGGTTTAATGATGAGTGCTCTGGCTAATCCTATTCTTTTGCGCATTCCACCGGATAATTCTGCAGGCATTTTATCGATCGCTTCTTCCAGTCCTACATTCTGCAGTGCTTCTTTGATGGCTGATTCTACTTCATTTTCGTTCAGATTTTTATTATTATGCTGTAGTGTAAAGGCTAAATTCTGTCTTACTGTCATAGAATCGTATAAAGCACCGTTCTGAAAAAGGAAACCAATTTTCATCCTGATGCGGTTGAGTCCCTCTTCATCCAGTTTTGTAATGTCTTCCCCCGATATTATTATTTCACCCTGATCCACATCAGTAAGCCCTACAAGACATTTTACGGCGACGGACTTACCAGAGCCGGATCTTCCCAATATGACCAGATTTTCACCTTTTTTAATAGTAAAACTGATGCCGTTCAAAACTTTATTATCACCATAAGATTTGTAAACATTCTTAAATTCTATGAATGACTTATCTGGTGGATTCTGGTCTCCGGGAATAATATTTTTTTCAATGGTTTTCATTACAATTCAAAAAACAGATCGGCGAGCTGTACTGCTATCAGATCAATTATAAATATGATGAGTGAAGCGGAAACGACGGCAGAATTGGCGGCTTTTCCTACACTTTTTGTGCCTCCCGATGCATTGAATCCTTCATAGCAGCCAATAATCCCGATAAAGAATCCGAAGAAGAACGTTTTCACGGTAGCCGGTAAAAGATCTACATATTCCAGTGACTCAAATACATGGGAGAAGTAATACTGGATATTGTGGTCATTATGAATATTTACGCCGATAAATCCGCCTGCAATTCCTATCAGATCTGCATAAATGACCAAAACAGGAATCATCAGAGTTGTTGCCAAAGTTCTCGTAACCACTAGATACCGGTAAGGATTAATGGCAGAAACTTCCATCGCGTCAATTTGTTCGGTTACTTTCATGGAGCCCAGTTCTGCTCCTATACCTGAGGAAACTCTTCCGGCGCAGATTAAGGCGGTAATCACAGGTGCGATTTCTCTTATCAGCGATAATGAGACCATACCTGGGATCAGCGATTCGGCCCCGAATCTCGACATCGCAGGACGAGATTGTATCGTAAGCACAAGCCCCATAATAAAACCGGTAATAGTGACTAGCGGCAAAGACTGGTATCCAACCACAAAACACTGTCTTATAAACTCTTTATATTCAAAACCCGATCTAAAAATCTCTTTGAAAAACCGGGCAGAAAATGATGCAATGTTGCCTACCAGAGTAAAGTTTTTTTTAAAAAAGGTTTCCATGATAATAATGATGTTTTAAAGAGTAGAAAGGCTAAAAATCATACTCAAAATCAACTGTCAGTTCGTTGACTACACGCTCTATACCCGGGGTTTTCCAGGCAATGCGTTCGGCTTCTTTTTTCTGGTTCCAGGAATGTACTGCACCCGTTAGCGTAACTGTTGTTCCGGATACCGATACATTAATTTCTTTGCTGTCGATCGAACTTCTTCGGAGGGCTTCTTCCACATCTTTTTTTTCAATCGAATTCTGAATATCTGGTTTGATCATAATATTGTTGAAAATACCTTTAACACCGGGAAGAAACTGTATTGAGTTTTCGGTAATCTCCCTTAAATAATCCCAAGCGAGCTCGCCATCAAGATCTACCCATCCGTCCTCAACTTTCACATGTATTTTTTCTTCGGGAATTACAGTGTTGGATTCGAAAGCAGCTATAATTTCGCGGGCAATTTCATTATCGGTTTTTGATCTGGGATCGGGAAATTTTACTTTAATGTTTTCTACCAGAACTTTTACCCCTGGAACATTGGAGGCCGCTTTTTCTGCCTGTATTTTTTTAGCATAGCTGTCTACCGTTCCGGTAAGAGAAACGACGCCGTTTTTTGTCGCAACTCCTATTTCTTCTGAATGTAGCAGGGGTTCCCATTTGATGGCATCCTGAACATCTTTTTGTAATTCTGCATTTGTTTTCATGATATAATATATTTATTGATCGTCATTTTTCTTCAATGAATCCTTCTTTCAACATTTTTTTGCGGATGGTTTCGGCGATATCATTAGTCAATCGTTTTACACCATGAGGATCATAGGTTTCTGTAATTCCGGACCATATTATTTTATCATCCTGAATAGAATAGATCACCGTTTCTATAATAAACTTCTTTGTAACCGTGTAATAGCCGGGCGTATTGAAAAATAAGCTGTTTCTGAAATAATACTTACTGAAATCATCATAATACAGAGGATACCTATAATGCTGTTCGGGAATAAATATTTTTTCCCTATCCACATCTACCAGACGTACAGTAATTGCAGCATCAAAACCATCTTTTTTTATTTTATCCCTTAATGCTTCTTCATCATTTTGATTAATTTTTCCGTCCAGATACTCGTAAGAAGGAATACCTTTTCCATTAAGATATTTTACCATTTCGTCTTCGGCTTTGCGGCGGTTGGTTTCATTTTTCAATAAAGCTACCACCAATACTTTTTTCCAGTCCCCCGGATGAATGTGTTTGTCCGGATCGCGCCAGCTGTTTACAATCTGGGTAGAACCGCAGGAAGCTATCATAAGCAACAGCAAAAAGCTAAAAAGGAGATATTGTGACTTTTTCATGGCATTGAGTTATTAAATTGTTAAAACTAAATTGCTTGGAAATTCCAACTCCAAAGTTCATTAAACTTCACCTGAAAGAAGATGACAGCCATCACTATCAAATATGATGTTGATCAGTCCAAAAAACCTCTCTATTCTTCGATAAGATTCATATGAGCCACTATTTAATGAATAAAACAAAATACAATTGTTCCGTAACTCATGCATTACCAAGGCTTTTTTGAAAGCTTTACAGGAAACAATATGATTATATCATTTTTTTAAGTGATAACAGTCATTCTTCAGACGAGGGGTTATTCACAATTTTACATTATTAAAATCACGAGTCATGAAAGCATTACTGAATTATATAAGTATTTTTTTCTGTATTCTTATGCTGAAAGGGCAGGATCTGAAAACGAACGCAGAAATCATTTCTTTATTGAATGATAAAGTAACCCTTGAAAAATTACATTATCCAAAATCTGTTGTGAGGTTTTATACCCAAAATCAATCAGATTATGCCTGGATAATGCCTTCCAGAGCAGAACAAACCTGGACTGCCATGCTCTTGCTGGATTGTGCTTATCAATTGGGATTGTCTTCTTCAGACTACCATTTGCAAAATTTGTCATTCGAAAATCTTGGACTCCTAAAACATCCGCCGGAAAATATTTCTCCAAAAGATAAAGCCATGCAGGATATCCTGATTACAGATGCGCTCATCAGCCTTATTAATAATCTGCACTTCGGAAAATACAATCCTTTTTACACTGCGTCACAGTTTGATAAAGGTTTCATTAATGGATTTTACTCTGTTGAAGCATTATCCTACGCACGGGGGCAAAATGATTTTATTAAAGCCATCCTTCAGGCTCGCCCTAAAATACAGGCTTATACCGATTTTCAAAATTATTTGAATAAGCTTTATGCCAACAATCCTGAAAACCATGCAGAAGAAATAAAAAAGATTCTCATCAATATGGAACGCCTCCGCTGGCTGAATACAGAGAATGAATCTTATATTTTAGTCAATATTCCTTCTTATACACTGGAATTTTATTATAAAAACAAAAAATTCGAGTCTAAGGTCATTGTAGGAAAACCCTCAACCAAAAGTCCGGTTTTGGTAAGTGATATTAATTATTTCACCACGGCACCAGACTGGAAAGTTCCACAAAGTATATTCGTAAAAGAAATGCTTCCGAAAATATTGAATGACAGCAAATATCTCGAAAACCACCACTATACGGTATACAACCAATTCGGCGGTATGGTGACCATCACCCCGTCTAAACTGAGAGAAATCAGAAGAAATCCTTACAAATACAGTGTAAGACAATCCTCTGGCTGTGATAATGCGCTTGGTTCTGTTGTTTTCCGTTTTCCAAATCCGTATGGAGTTTATCTTCATGATACTTCTCAGAAACAGTTGTTTAACAAAACAGAAAGAGCCCTAAGCCACGGATGCATACGCGTAGAAAAAGCGCAGGAACTGGCTTCGTTACTTTTAAAAAATGACGGAGCAGAAGATAAAATTCCCGCATTGCAAACGGCCATGCAGAAATATGATCATAAAGATTTTCTTTTAAAACAACCTGTACCCATAAATATTGCCTACCTCACCTGCATGATAAAAGACGGTAAACCTGTATTCTACAATGACATCTACCATCTTGATGCCGGTCTGGAAAATAAGTTTAATCTTAATAAACAATAATACAATGAGATCGATTTTAGTACCCACCGATTATTCGAAGCCGGCAAAGAATGCTGCTTATTACGTCCTTCATTTGGCTAATGCTTTAAAAGCCAATATAGAACTTTGCCATGCCTTTAGCCTTCCTTTTGAAAACCCTATGCTTGGGCAGACTGCATGGGCTTTGTACGAATACCCTGCATTACAGGAAGAAAATAGTGAAGGATTAAAAAAACTGGTAAAAAAATTAGAAAAAAAAGAAAAAACGCTGTGGGGAGATGAAGCTTTTCCTTTTCATCCCGTGATATCTTATACATGCGAAGCAGGGGATACCATCAACGTCATTAACAGTACCGCAGAAAAAAACCGAACTTTAATGATTGTCATGGGGATGCAGGGCTCCGGAATGTTCACCCGTTTCATTTTTGGAAGCAACAGTTTGAAAATGATCGAATTCACCAAACATCCATTGCTCATCATCCCAGACGGATATGAATATAAAAAACCTGAAAAAATTGCTTTTGCCACCGATCTGGATAAAAAAGATATAAGAACAGCCCAATCTTTATTGAAATTAGCCCGGTATTTCGATGCCGAAGTTTTGATTACCCACATCATCCAAAGTACCAATGAAGTGCTGCAGGACAAAGAATATGAGCATAAAAAAGAATTATTCTTAAAAGATCTCGACGGGAAAATCTGCTACAACTGTATCTACAGCGAAAATGTTGATTACGGTTTAGATATCCTAAAAGATAAAGACATTGACATGATGGTTCTGGGACATCATCACCAGGGCTTTTTCAGCAGACTAGCAACTCGCAGCCACGCCGAAAAGCAGGCCGCTCATATGCAAATCCCTTTACTTATCCTTCCGGAAGGAGGACACATATATTTTTGATTTTTGTTGTGTTTAATACCGTCATAGCTGTAACATATGTAAGAATATGTAACATTTTTTATCATTAATCCCTTAAAATTCTTACCTTTAAAAATGGGTTATTAATTTAAGTATGGAAAGTGCTAAACTGTTACGCGCCATCATAGAAACAGCTATTGACGGTATTATTACTATAGATAGCAAAGGCAAAATAGAAAGCCTGAATCCGTCTGCTCTAAAAATATTCGGGTATAAAGAAGAAGAACTGATCGGGAAAAATATTTCCGTACTGATGCCGGAGCCGGATAAAAGCCAACATGATGGCTATCTGCACCGCTATCAGGATACGGGAGAGAAAAAAATAATAGGAAAGGGGAGAGAAGTAAGAGGACTGAAAAAGGATGGCTCCCAGTTCCCTTTCAGGCTGGCGGTAAGCGAAGTGCAGTATGAAGACAGAATAATATACACCGGATTTATCCACGACCTTTCCAAAGAAAAAGAAGCAGAAGAATTTTTAAAAAAATACACCAGTGAGCTGGAAGAACTTGTAGAACATCGTACAAGATCCCTCAAACAAATGCTTCATGAGCTGGAAGCAGCAAAAGAAGAAGCCAATATCTCGCTGGAAAAAGAGAAACAGCTCAACAAGATGAAAAGCCGTTTCGTTTCCATGGC
>CBFGVN010000121.1:0-8623 GCA_965651845.1 uncultured Chryseobacterium sp.
ATAACAGTCTTCTTTTCATAGATTATATGGAAGCTAAGGTTGATTGTGCTACAAAATTTTCCAATAACTCTACCGCACGGTCGTTTCCTCCAGCGTTAATTAAACTAGATTGAACCTCCTTCGCTGCATTTCTATACACCGGATTTTCCAATAATTCAAAAACGGCTTCACGAAGCGCTTCTACACGTAATCTTTTATATCTAATACTGATCCCACAGCCTGCTTTCTCAATCAGTTTCGCAATATGAAAATGATCGTAAGCGATTGGGGTAATCAACATCGGTAATCCGTTGGTGAAAGTATCATTAACGGTATTAAAACCGCCATGACAAATCACCGCATCCATATGTGGCATTAACGCCGATTGAGGTACAAAACTACTCACAATAAAATTGGATGGCCATTCTTCAAAAATTTCCGGTGGGGTAGCGGCAATTACTGTTACAGGCTGGTCTGCGAAAGCTGCAATCACTTTTTCGAAAAATGCTTTTCGGATATCAACCAATAATGTTCCCAATGACACAAATATTTTCGGTGTTGTTGATGCATGCAATTTATCCCAATCAAAAGGTGCTGGGTTTGGTCGGCCTTTTACTGGTCCTACAAATTGCATATGTGACGGAACAGTTTCAAAATCAGCAAATTTCTGTGATGTGAAAATTAAATTTAAGTGATGAGAATGAATGAAGACACCTTCATCATCAATTCCGACTTCTTTTTGAAGCTGTTTGATTAAATTCTGCTGCCATTCGAATATTTTTGGAGCGCTGTTCTCTGTATCACCCATCACATCAGGCGGAACAGGCGTTGTCGTTACACACGGAATATTATTTTTATGGGCAAAAAGCGCCCCTCCGAACGTGATACAGTCGTTTAAAATAACGTCTGGCTGCCAGTTTTTTGTAAGCGTTTCCAAACCAGGCATCATCATTTTAGCAAAAGGAACATAAGTTTCTTCCAAAGCCAGTTTCATCACTTCAGGTCCTGAGCACGAAGGCCCGTCATCCTGTCTTTTTAAAATCCTTGCAATTTCATCCTGATACGGAATTAAATCTTCTTCAGGGTAAAAATAGCTTCCACCCTCCGGAATATGTTTGCTGTCTAAAGGAGTAATTCCGAACCATTTTACTTCATGACCACGGGCAATCAGGCTGGCTCCTACACTCAAGGTCGGACTGATATGTCCAAAAAACGGAGGAACAACAAACAGGAATTTGGATTTCGTTTCTTCCGAAGTCGGGATTAAAGCCAGTTCCAGTAAATAAGCCGCAGTAGTTGTCCCTCCGGCTTCTATAAAAGATTCGCGGACGGTTTCGGCGGCTTTTTTATATTCAGGATTGGTTAAAATATTTTGAACAGCTTCATTTAAATGATGTGCTTTAAACCTGTTAAAATTCAAACGTTCCCCCGCTCCGGTACGTACAACACGTCCTGCCACATGCGACTGGTCATACGCAATCGGGATCACTACCAGTGGCAAACCGTTTGATAATGCTTCGGAAACCGTATTATGGCCGCCATGGCAGACAACGCCGTCAAGATGAGGCAGTAATTCCAGTTGAGGAATCTGTTGATACACCATAAAATTTTCCGGCCATTGCTCGAAAAGCTGAGGATCTGAAACGACGACAACTGTTAAATTTTCATCTTTAAAAGCATCAACGACCTTTTGGAAAAATGCCTTTTTATGATCGTGGTCGAAAGTGGTACCAATGCTTACCAGAATCTTTTTCCTTGAATTGCTGTTGAATATTTCCCAGTCGAATTCACAGAAAATACGGCGTTCGGTAAGAACAGGCCCCGTAAACTGAAAGTTAGTAGGCAGATCCATTTCCCCAAAGAAATATTTTGAAGTTAAAACTAAAGTTAGCAGGTCTGAGCAGTCTAAAGCACGGTCTTCTGCTATGCCAAATTCTTGCTGAAGAGCAATGATCTGCTTTTCTTCCCATTCGTGAACTTTCGGTAATTCATCCATGATTTTAATAGCAGCCGGAGCGGTCACTGTGGTGGAATAGGGAAACCCCAATTTTTTCGCAGCAATAGCAGCCGAAAATAATTGATGATCGCCGATCACCATATCAGGTTGATATTGCTTTAATAAACGGACGATGCCATTATAACAATGCCTGTTTAAAGGAATCAGTACGTCCTCGTAAAGAAATTTAATGCTATCGATTCCATAGACAACTTTTTTAGAAATAATATCGAGATAATTTTCACTTTCTCTTTTTTCTTCGTCCGTCTGGTCGTATTGAATTAATAATAATTCTCCGCCTTCCGGAAGCTTATTTTTTAAATGTTGATCAAGACTTATCCATGCAACCTGATGCCCTCTTTTCAATAGAGTAGCACCGATGCTTAGTGTCGGATTAACATGACCAGTTAAAGGTGGAACTACAAATACAAATTTAGCCATGATTTTGTGATAAGGTTTTTAATGATTTTGATAAAAAACGGGCGATGGTTTCAGCAATTAAAACAGGTTCCTGAATCGGGATGTTGTGATCTCCGGGAATTAATTTTAATTCAGATTGATTGATTTGGGTATTCAGCCATTCTCCTGTCGCCCTGCAGTTGGAATTTTCACCGTACATCAGCATTGTTGAAGGCATTAATTGAGAAAAATCTGTTTCGCTCAGGAAATGCTTTTCTTTAATCATATCCGCTTTAATGCTGGTTTGGTTAAACAAAAACTCGTACATTCTGTGGTTTTTTTCCATCTGTCTTTTGCCCATCTGTACTTTGGTGGTGTCGGTAAAATTGGCTACATAATGCTCCAGAAACTCTTTGCTGTATTCATCAATAATATTTCTGGCTTTTTCATCCTGCGGGTCGGGTGCTTCGATGACAACCAGCTGCTCGATGCGGTTGGGTGCCTTTAAAGCTGTTTTTAAAGAAATCAACCCTCCAAAACTATAGCCGATAAGATGTGTTTTTTCGATTTTCAAAACATCCATCAACGCCAGAACATCGGAAGACATATTCTCCAGATCGTAGCCGTCTGGAAAACGCTCGCTCATGCCGTGACTTTTCAAATCGTACATCACGACATGGAAGTGTTTTGCCAGAATCGGGGCAATATTAAAATAATAAATAGACAGGTTGCTGAACATACCATGGATAAGCACCACAGTTTGTTCAGCTCGTTTGTTGAGTTCCTGAATATGAACCTTTTTATTGTTGACGGAGATTATTGGCATTCGTAGATGTAATTGATAATCATACTTAAATCCAGGTTTATCAACTCGTCCAAATCCATTGAAGACAGCCATCCCGTAAAATCGATTTGCTCGCCAAAATGCGCTTTGATTTTCTCTGAAAAAGAAACGATTTCGATGCTGTCCATTTCCAGATCTTTCGTGAAAGAACTTTCAGGTGTGATGTCCATTTCCTCTACAAATTCCTCACCGATAACTTCTGTGATAAAGCCTTTTAAAAGGGTAAATAATTCTTCGTGATTTAATTTTACGGTTGTGTTTATAGTGTCCATCCTATGATATAATTTTTATGTTTAATGGTTTTGATTTCTGTTTGATTGATCCATAAAGAATCTTCTGTTATTTTCTCAACTTCGAAATTTTTTGGGTTTCCTTTCAGTCCGGTTCCTAAAAATTTTCCGTAAGCTTCTTTGGCTACCCAGAAACGGGTCGTCCATTCTGCCTGGTCTTTGTCTTTTAATAAGGTTAATTCGTGATCTGTAAAGACCAAATCGTAAAATCCAGAGCTTCTTTCTTCTATGATTTCCATATCGATTCCGACCGGTTTTCCGCTTTTTGCAATGGCAACAGCATCTTTTCCTTTATGCGCTAGAGAAATGTGAATGTCTTGCGTAGAATCCCCAATTAAATAAGGTTTTCCGACCTCATCAGAAGCAATTTCAAAAGTAATCGGGAAGCAAGGGTGATTTTTTTCCTTTTTAAGAAGGTTTCTCACCGCGTCTTTTACCGCAACTCGGCTTACCATCCAACCTTTTCTTTTGTTGGGCAGGAGTTTTTGATGATGCTGTTTTTCGGTTTGATTGAAGTATCTTTTTAAGACAAAATCCCACGACGCCACTCTGGTATACACCTGATGGAAGAAAAATACTTCAGGAGCAATTTCCTCCGAAAGACGATTGTGCAAAGGCGACATCGAGACATTCCACAGCGCGGCATCGATTTCCAGACGGCGGTTTTGCCAGCCTGAAATTTTGCACCAGACTTTATTGTTTTTGGTCAAAAGAATATCTGCAATGGCAAATTCGTCATTCAGTTCTGTTAAACTGCAGGTACATTCGAAAATACCGTCTTGGTCGTGCATATCTCCGAAAAATTCAATGTCTTTGATTTTTACGGGGAAGGCAATTCTGTCTTTTGTTAATGTTAATTGCAGCCAAAGTCCGAACAATTGTCCCGCGTTATCCAACAATGAACCTTTTCCGCCGTTTCCTTTGATTTTTCCGATAATTCCTTTCGTTCCTACTTTTGAAACCTCAGTAATCCCCTGGTACTTTTCTCCGTGGAACATGTGCATTTCGTAGATTTCTTCGGGAGTTCTTTCAATAGGTAACCAATCTCCGATGGAAAGATTAAACGTAGGACTTGGTCTTGCTGTTGAGGTTAATATAACTTCTGCGTTGGCAAAATTTTCAATATCCAGAGAAGCGTGATTCGTTGATTTCCATTCTCCTTTTTCGGTTTTTTCGAACGGTTATTCCACATTCATCCATTGGAAAACGCTCACGTTCATGATTTTGTGAACTTGGTTTCCTTCAATTTCAGCCTGTGCGATTTCCGCTAACTGTTCGAAAATCATCGTCATTGGAATCACGGGTTCCATATCGGCAACTTCTGTCCAGCCTTTTGGCTGTCTCAATAAGCTGTGGTCGATAAGGTAAGGGTGAGTTTCTAATGTGACATACAATGTTTTTTCAAAATTCCTGCTTACCGGAGCCTGAACTTTTGGTAAAACAACATTCGGAACACTGATTTTCGGACGGTCCTGGAATAAAGTTAAAACTTCCTCCTGCATTTTAATCATATCCGAAATATTATCCTGAAATGCCTGAACAAGTGGATGCCCTGATTTTGCAACTGCCGCAGGGACGTTTTGCTTCGACGTATCGATAGATTTTGCTAAATGTTGAATCTCCTTAAAATCGCGGATAATTGGTGAACCTAATTCCAGTTTCATTCCTTTTCCGGATGATTTTTTTGATTGGGTTTGAATATCTAAAAAATCCAACGCAACTGTTTTTCCTTCTACGAATAATGCGGCAACCACTCTTTGAAGCTGAGCCAATGCAGAACGTGTCGCCACACTGGAAGCAATCGTGCTGAATGCTTTTCCTTTTAAGGTATCATCAATAAATCCGATCAAACCGCCAGTTCCAACCTGAATGAAAAATCTTGCGCCCTCTTCGTATAATGTATCCGTCAGTTCACGAAAACGAACAGGTTCCACAAGATGTTCCGCACTGAGTTTTCTGATGGATTCCTGGTCACTTGGATAAGGTTTTAAAGTTGTTGCAGACCACAACGGAATTTTCGTCTGCTGAAACTGTGCTTTTTCCATTCCTGCCAAAATCACATCCAGTTTATCTGCAATAAAAGGTGAGTGAAAACCTGACTGAAACGGTAAAATCTGATGAAAGATCTGTTTTGATTTTAAGATAGGAACCAATTCATCCAGCGCCAAATTACTTCCGCAAAGAATCACCTGATTTGGGCAATTATCATTGGAAATATAAACGTTCGGAATTCCTTCAATAATTGGTTTAATGGTTTCAATTTCGGCTCCGATGGCGATGAATTTAGAATCTTTTAATTCAAAAGTTTCAGGGTTTAAAACATCAATGAGAGCTTTTACAGAATTTACTTCCGCCAGTTCAGAAGAATAGCCGGCGAGCCATTCTCCCAGACTATGACCAGCATTCATATCAGAAATAATGCCTAATTTTTTCAATGAATTATCGAGAATGCTGCAATTGTTGAAAATATGTAAAGCATCATTTAATAGTCCTTCACCTTCCGTTTCAATCGGCGCATTGATGTTGAAATAACGACTTACACTTTCCACTTCACCTTTCGCCAATCCGTCTAATCCCGGAAAAACAAAGGCTACTTTTCCTCCGTTTTGCAATAAGGGAGTATTGGTGTACCAAATATCCTGCTTATTACGCCACGGATTATTTTTAGCAACAATTTTAGTCGCTTTTTCAATTCTCGCAGGAGTCGGTTCGAATATTGCTACACGGAAATTTCCTTCACCAACGGTTGTTTCATTATTTCTTAAAGCAGTTAATAATTCTTCATGCGTTGGTCTTGCTAAGATTAAAACCTTATCTTTTTTAGGCATATCATACCCTTCCAATACTACGTGTGCATTGATTCCTCCAAATCCGAAAGCATTGACTGCAGCTACTTTTGGCAACCCTGTTTTCGACCAGCTTTTCGCTTCCTGAACGGGTTCGAATCTTGTTTTCTGAATCTCCAAAGTCGGATTTTCACAGTATAAGGTCGGTGGCAATGTGTCGTGATGTAAAGCCAGGCAAGTTTTAATTAAACCTGCAATTCCCGCAGCGGGCATGGCGTGACCAATATTTGATTTTACAGAACCTATTCCGGCGGTTTTAGCCGATTCTTCTTTTCCGAAAAACTGAGCTAAGGTCTGCAATTCTGTTTTGTCACCAAGCGGAGTTCCTGTTCCGTGAGCTTCCAGATAACCGATTTGATTTTCATCTAAACCTGCATTTTCCCAGGCTTGTTGCAATGCTTTCAACTGACCTTTTACAGAAGGGCTCATCACGCTGGTTCCATTACCGTCGCTGCTGATTCCGACACCTTTAATGACGGCATAAATTTTATCCTGATCACGAACGGCATCTTCCAGTCTTTTTAAAACGACAAATCCGCAGCCTTCGCCAATCAATAAACCATCGGCATCACTGCTGAAAGGTTTGATCTGCTGTTGACGGGATAATGCGCCTAACTGAGCAAAAATACTCCAGAAAGCGGCGTTTTGTCCGGTGTGAACTCCGCCTGCAATCATAATATCAGAACGACCCCTTTGAAGTTCCTGAACAGCATGGTCAACGGCTAATAAAGCACTTGCACAAGCCGCATCAACGGTGAAAGCAGCCCCTCCAAGATTAAAACGATTCGCTACTAATGAAGCCACTAAATTTGGGATTAATCCCATTGCGGTATCGGCTGCAAAACGTCCTTTTTTTTCCTGAAAAGCGTGTTTTACTTTCTCAATATCTGCAGAAGAAACTTCGGGTAATAATTCTTTTAATAAAGAAGAAATCTGTTCCCCTGTTCTTACAATTTCAATGGCACGGGTTGCACCCGGCCCGGTATAATTTCCTTTCCCAATGATGATTCCTGTCTTTTCGAGCGAAATATTTTTCTGAAAAATTCCGGCATCTTCTAAGGCTTTCTGAACCAAATCCAGCGTTAATAAATGGTCGGGCTCTGTACCTTCAACGGCTAATGGTAAAATTCCGAAAGCAGTCGGATCGAATTCATAATCCGGGATAAATCCACCGCGCTGGCAATAAAAACGGTCAACCGGATTCGTATCGTCACTGAAATGAACAGGGTCGATTCGGTCGGCAGGCGCCAGCTGGGTAGAATCTACTTTATTGATAATATTCTGCCAAAAAATATTGGCGTCCCGGGCTCCCGGAAAAACACAGGATAAACCAACTACTGCAACATCTGTTTTTTTCATACTGTACAGAGATTACCAGTTACTTCCAGACATGATTAATACCTGACTTTCAGTTCCATATTTTATTTCGTTCAGAAAAATTTCCTTTCCTTGGTCTAATGGAATTAAAGAAATCCCTCTTCTTTCATATTCCGTTTCTAAGGTTGGAGAAACCATTCCTGCTCCTTTCCACGGCCCCCAGTTGATAGAAATTACTTTTCCTTTTAATTTTTTATTTAAAGCATTTGCATAGTCGTCTAATACGGAGTTTGCGGCTGCGTAGTCGGTTTGGCCTTTGTTTCCGTACACCGAAGCGATGCTTGAAAACAGCACCACAAACTGACAATCGGTACGAAGCTGTTCTGCCAACACACGAAGCGGTTTTACTTTAGTGTCAAAAACACGTCCGAAAGAGCTTGTTGTTTTTTGCTTGAATAGTTTATCCTCCAACAATCCGGCACCGTGAATCACACCATCTAAACGGTTGTATTTTTCGTAAATGCTGTTGATTAATTCAGACAAACCATTTTCATCACAAAGGTCTAAGGATTGGTAAACAATCGTATTTCCCAATTCCTCCATATCGCGGATGGTACGTAAAATCTGATTGTTTTTGAAAACTTTAATCGTTTCTTTTTCGATTTCGGAAGGTGAAGTGAATTTCCCTGATTTGATAAGATAGACCCTTATTTCTTCCTTTGTTTTAAACGCTTCCAGTTCACTGTTTGTCGCTAGGTTTCTTGGGTCTGCAGATCTTCCGACCAAAACATAGGTACAAGGGTAAGCTTGTGACATGTGTTTTACCAATTCGGAAGTGATTCCCTGTGCGCCTCCAAGAACCAAAACCACAGAATCTTTATCCAATTGAATTTGCGCTTCACTCAAGCCTGTCGATAAAGGCGACGGAATGATGTCTACCTTGTGCCTTTGG
>CBFGVN010000122.1:0-8536 GCA_965651845.1 uncultured Chryseobacterium sp.
AAGCTTTCCACTTTTTTCGATTTCCGTTTTATTTATGGCGAAGAAAGTATTGTGAAAGAACTGAAAACTTTTATCAAAGAAAAACTGGTTTCGCCCAATCAGCTGTTTTTTGCTCATATTGCTAAAAATGCCCTACAATACGAACCGCCGTTGACTTTTTTGAAAAGAATTAAAACCCAAACCATCGGGAAATCAGAGGTTTTTGATATTAAAACCGCGATGTCTCCGATTGTTGATCTGCTTCGTGTTTATGCATTGAAAAATCAGCTGGAAATAGAAAATACAGGCGAGAGAATGAAAAAACTGACGGAAATCGGAGTTTTTACGCAACAGCAATACAACGAAATGCATCAGTCCTACTATTATTTGATGGCACTTCGGCTGAAAAATCAGGCCAATCAGATTAATATTGATAAAAAGCGTCCCGATAATTATATCGAAATCAGTAAACTTACCAAAATAGAGCGGGTCACTTTAATTGAAATTTTCAAAACCATTGCCAATTTTCAGCTAGGAATCAAAGTGAAATTTACAGGAAGTTTTTAAGTTTAAATCTTGAACATAAACCCTTCCGCAATTTTCTTATTGTACTTTTTTTCATCAAAAGTGTACAAAAAAGAACCTTTTTTAGACGAGCTCATATCTTTTTCGGCAGTTTTTATCAGAACATCCAGTGCATTGATTTTGCTGGTAAAATTTCTTTTGTCATATTTTTCGTCAAAAATGGCTTCGTAAAGATTCTGCAGATCTTTCATGGTGAACTTTTTCGTCAGTAATTCAAAACCGATTGGCCTTGTCGTTGCTCTTCTTCTTAATCTGAGAACGGCATCTTTTACCATTTCGTTGTGATCAAAAATCAGGTTGGGACGGTCTTTCAGGTCAAACCATTTCGCGCTGTACTTCTCATTGATTTGAATATCTTTTTCAATATTAATCAATGCGTAATATGAAATCGACATAATTCTGGCAGTGGGTTCACGGTCTATTTCCGTGTAAGTATTTAGTTGCTCGAGATAGATGTTTTCTAATCCGGTTAATGTATTCAGAACACGATTGGCGGCTTGGTCGGAACTTTCTTTGTCATCAATAAAGCCACCCATTAGAGACCATTCTCCCATTTTGGGCTCAAAATTTCTTTGTACTAGAAGAATTTTAAGATTTTCGCCGTCGAAACCAAAAAGAATACAGTCAACAGCTACTAAATGTCGTGGATATTGAGAATAGTCCTGAGTCATCTATTATATTTTTTACAAAGTTAAAGTTTTTATCTATTGATCTTAATGATTGATATAAAAATAAATGTTTTTTTTACACTTTATTTTTACTGATTTTTAATTTTATATATAAATTTTCGTTTTTAAGCTAATATTTTGGAGCAATAAATTATTTAATTCTTTAAATTTTATTCAGAAAACAGATTAAAAACAAATGAATTTAATGTTAAAAATATGTTAAAATTAATATTGTTGTTATTTTAAATTTACCTAAATCTGCTGTCAAGGCTTAGTCTGAAAAATACGATAAGTATTCTGTAAATTTTATGTGATATCATTTCTATGTTCTTTGTTCATATTTATTATAAGTAATTTCAAGCTATAAGTTTGATTGTCGCAATTTTTTATAATCTTATTTTTTATGATAAGGTTATGATGTTTTCAGGTTTTTTCCAAGACTTTAAAATAAGAATTTTCTTGATTTTATCCGTTTATTCTGTAAAATTCTTTGTCATATAGATTCTTTCTTTTATTTTAGAAATGTTGAAATAACATTTATTAATGAATAAAAAATCGCTGATATTATTTTTAGGTTTTGGAGCACTTGTTTTCGGTCAGGGAAACAAAACTGTCAGTTATTTTCCGCTGAATAAAATCGCTTTGTCAGAAAGTGTTTTCAGCAGGGCAATGCAGACAGATAAGAACTATATAATGTCGATGGATGCAGACCGTCTGCTTGCACCTTATCTTAAAGAAGCCGGACTCAATCCGAAGAAACCAAACTATCCCAACTGGGAAAATACCGGATTAGACGGGCATGTCGGCGGACATTACATTTCAGCATTGGCGTTGATGTACGCTTCCACAGGTGATACAAAAGTAAAACAGCGTCTCGATTATATGATAGACGAGCTTGAACGTTGCCAGAATCTTTCAGCAAATGGCTATATTTCCGGGGTTCCGAATGGAAAGAAAATATGGAAAGAAGTCTCGGAAGGTAATATTCGTGCATCTGCTTTTGGGCTGAATGACAGATGGGTTCCGTTATACAATATTCATAAAATTTATTCAGGTTTGCGTGATGCGTATTGGTATGCAGACAGTGAGAAGGCAAAAAAAATGCTCATCAAACTCACCGATTGGATGGCGGATGAAGTTTCCGGACTTTCCGATGAGCAGATTCAGGAGATGCTGAGAAGCGAGCACGGCGGATTGAATGAAGTTTTTGCCGATGTTTACGATATTACAAAAAATGAAAAATATTTAAAGCTTGCCCATCGATTTTCACATTTGGCAATTTTAAATCCTTTGCTGATCCACGAAGATAAACTGACGGGAATCCATGCCAATACGCAGATTCCAAAAGTCATTGGTTTTAAAAGAATTGCCGATTTGGAGAATAATAAGGAATGGAGCAGTGCGGCGGATTTTTTCTGGGACAATGTTACACACAAACGTTCTTCCATCATCGGTGGAACCAGTGTCAGCGAACATTTTAACCCAACCACCGATTTCAGCGGAATGATTAAAAGCATTGAAGGTCCTGAAACCTGCAATACGTATAACATGCTGAAGCTTACCAAAGAGCTTTTCGCCACCAACCCGAAATCTTCTTACCTGGATTATTACGAAAGAGCTTTATACAACCACATTCTTTCCACCCAAAATCCTGAAAAAGGCGGTTTTGTATACTTTACACCGATGCGCCCCGGTCATTACAGGGTCTATTCTCAGCCGGAAACCAGCTTTTGGTGCTGTGTGGGTTCGGGGATGGAAAACCACGCGAAATATGGTGAAATGATTTATGCGCATTCGGATAATGATTTGTATGTGAATCTTTTTATTCCGTCTGTTTTAAAATGGTCGGAGAAAAAAATGATCGTAAGACAGGAAAATAATTTTCCGCAAACACCTTCCACAAAATTAATTTTTGACCTTGCTCCAAAATCTGAAATCAATTTAAAACTAAGAGCTCCGGAATGGACAAATGCTTCACAGATAAACGTTTCTGTTAATTCAAAAAATATAAATATTCCTGTTGATGCAGAAGGTTATATCAACATCAAAAGAAAATGGAAAAAAGGCGATGTTATCGAAATGAAAATGCCGATGCATCTTTCTGCAGAACAGCTTCCAGATAATTCAGATTACTATGCATTTAGGTACGGACCGGTAGTTTTGGCGGCGAAATATGGTAAAGAAAATCAGCAGGGGCTCTTTGCCGATGACAGCCGTGGCGGACATATTGCGCACGGACCACAGATTCCTCTGAATGATATTCCGACGATTTTAGGAACTTCAACAAGTGTTTTGAATCACGTAGAACCTGTTAATGAAAAGGATTTAACATTTAAATTAAATGGTCTTTATCCTCAAAATAAATTCAGTAAAGGATTAGAGCTTGTGCCTTTCTACGAAGTTCAGGAAGAACGTTACATCATTTATTTTCCCCAGGCAACCCAAGATAAAATCGAGATCATTCAACAGAAAAAAGCACAGGAAGAAGAAGCTATCCGAAAGTTGGATAATATCACAACAGATAAAATTCAATTGGGCGAGCAACAGCCGGAATCCGATCACTTTTTTGACAGCAAAGATGCTTACGACGGTTATATGGAAGACCGCCATTTCCGCGATGCCAAAGGTTGGTTCAGCTACCAGATGAAAAATAAAGATAAAAATGCAAAATATCTTTACCTTCTGTATTTTGATGCCAATAACAATCGTACATTGAATGCAGAAATCAACGGAATCAAAGTGTTTTCCAGAGATTTTGACGGAAAGATGGGCGGCTCGCCACAGTCATTATTAATTCCTATTCCCGAATCGGAAAAGAATAAAGAAACGCTTACTATAAAATTTATTTCAGGAGAAAAATCTCTTACGCCAAAAATCATTGAAGTAAGATTACTGAATGAATTACCAAAATAAAAACTAATATGTCAAATAATATTTTTACCAAACTTTTAGGCTTGCTTCTATGCTTTTTCAGCCTTTTTTCTGAAGCTAAAATCACGCTTCCTGCATTGGTTTCAGACGGGATGGTTTTACAGCGCAACCAGAAATTGAACATTTGGGGAAAAGCTGATGCCGGTGAAAAAGTAGAAGTGAAATTCATCAATAAAAACTACAAAACCACAGCAGACCAAAATGGGAACTGGAAAATCACACTTCCGGAGCAGAAAGCAGGAGGTCCATATGTAATGACCATCAATGAAATTACATTAAAAGATATTCTCATTGGTGATGTTTGGTTGGCTTCCGGGCAGTCGAATATGGAATTGCCTATGCAAAGATTGACACCGTTATATGCAGATGAAATAAAGAATGCGAACAATCAAAACATTCGGTTTTTCACTGTTCCTCAGAAATATAATTTCAAATCACCTCAGACCGAATTGGATGGTGGAAAATGGGAAGCTACAAACCCTCAAACCATTCTGAATTTTTCTGGTGTAGCGTATTTTTTTGCAAAAGATTTAAATGAACAAAATAAAGTTCCGATAGGAATTATCCATACCAGTTTGGGCGGTTCTCCTGTTCAGGCTTGGATGGATGAAAAATCGTTGAAAAAATACCCCGAATATCTCGAAGAAGCCAAAAAATGGCAGAACGATGACTTGATAAAGTCAACGGAATCTACAGAACAGGCGCTCAGCAAAGCCTGGTATACAGAACTTGACCAAAGCGATTTGGGGCTCAAGCAGCATTGGGAAAAATTCGATTTGAATGATTCTGATTGGAAAACAATGCAGATTCCGGGTTCCTGGGAAGACAAAGAAGGTTCTTTTGATGGCTCGGTTTGGTTCAGAAAAGAAATTAATTTAACTAAAAATCAAGCGGGAAAAAAAGCATTTTTAAATTTGGGAAGAATCAAAGATGCTGATGTAACGTATATTAACGGTGTGAAGGTCGGAAACGTAACGTATGAATATCCGCCACGTTGGTACGACATTCCGGAAGGAATTCTAAAAGAAGGCAAAAACATCATTGCCATAAGAGTTTCCAACGGGAGCGGAAAAGGGCAGTTCATTGCAGACAAGCCGTATTACCTTGAAATCGACGGACAAAAAATCGATTTAAAATCCGAATGGAAATATAAAATTGGAGCAAAAATCGACAGAATGGCTCCCGGACAAACCTTCATCCGTTGGAAACCGATAGGATTGTACAATACGATGATAAATCCTTTAATTAATTATAACATCAAAGGAGCAATCTGGTATCAGGGTGAAAGCAACACCGGAAAACCAAAAGAGTACGGCGATTTGCTGACCACGATGATTGTGGATTGGAGAAACAAATGGAACCAAAAGGATATGCCGTTTTTCATTGTTCAGCTGGCTAATTTTATGGAACCGAAAACACAACCTGTTGAAAGTAATTGGGCGGAACTGAGAGATCAGCAGAGAAGAATATCGCAGACACTTCCAAATACAGGTCTTGCCGTAACCATAGACGTTGGGGAATGGAATGACATTCATCCGCTCGATAAAAAAACGGTGGGAGACAGACTGGCGTTGCAGGCACTTAAAGTGGCTGAAAAGAAAAATATTATTGCAGACGGACCAGTTTATCAATCGATGAAAGTTGAAGGAAATAAAATCGTTCTTACTTTCAAATCCGGAACAGATGATTTCGCTCCGGTCGCAGAACTGAAAGGCTTTGCCATCAAAAATCCTAATGGAAGCTGGAATTGGGCCAAAGCAAAAATAGAAGGCAAAAAAATTGTGGTTTGGAATGATTCAGTAACCAATCCTGTTGCGATTCGTTACGACTGGGCAGACAATCCCGAAGGAAACCTGAAAAACAAAACAGGGCTTCCGGCATCGCCTTTCACCACAGAATAAATATTTAATTTGATTTTTAATCGTTTGCTGAGCGAAGCGCCTTTGCGAACCTTAAAAAAGAATAGTAGTCAAAAAAAATCTTTGCGGACTTTGCGTTAAAAGAAATTATAAAAAACAACCATAAACTATATGAACAATCCATCTCAGAAAATATCTGTCGTTGAAAAAGTAGGCTACAGTTTGGGAGATCTGGCAGCTAATTTGGTTTTCCAGACTTTGGTGACCTATTTGGCTTACTTTTACACGGATATCTACGGATTAAAACCGGAAGACGCATCCATTATCACTTTAATTGTCGGGCTCATTGCAGGCTTCGGATTCAATCCGCTTGTCGGGGCTTTGGCAGACAGAACGCGAACAAAATGGGGGAAATTCCGTCCGTGGATTTTATTTTCTGCCGTTCCGCTTGGTGCAGCGGCACTTTTTGCATTCAGCACACCGAATTTTTCTTATCAGGGAAAAATGATTTACGCTGCGGCAACTTATACCATTTTATTGCTGTTATATGCTGCCAATAATTTGCCTTATGCAGCATTGAGCGGCGTTATTACAGGCGATATGGGCGAGCGGAACAGTATTTCATCTTACCGCTTCGTGGCCGTGATGTTTGCGCAGTTTTTCGTGCAGGTATTTATGTTACCGATAATTTTATCAGTCGGAAAAGGCGATAAAGCTGCCGGAATTGAGACCGTAATGACTTGGTTAGCAATTATTGGAACAATTATGTTGCTCATCACATTCTTTACAACCAAAGAAAGAGTCATTCCAAAACCGGAGCAGGAATCCACTTTGGGAGCGGATTTAAAAGATTTAAAGAAAAACAAGCCGTGGATCATCATGTTGATTGTTACAGCTTTGATTTTCATTACATTGGCAATGAAGGGCGGTTCGTACGTTTACTATTTCAACAATTATGTGGATGAAACTTCTTTGAAAAATTTCATATCACCAATTACTGCATTTTTCAGCTCTATCGGGATGAACTTCTTCGGAGAAGACCCTCGTTCTGCCGGTTTCGGATTGTTCAATGCAGGAGGAATCATTATGATGATTGTTGGGATTACCTTTTCAAAAAGATTTGCCGACAAATATGGGAAGAGAGATGCATTCATCGCTTCTTTGTTCATTTCGACTTTGTTTATTGTTGCATTCATTTTTTATCCGCCGAAATCAGTAGGATTGATGTTCATGTCACAGATTCTGCACGGCTTTTTCTACGGAATCAGCACACCGTTGCTTTGGGCGATGATTGCTGATGTAGCCGATTATTCTGAGTGGAAAAATAACAGAAGAGCCACCGCAATTATTTTCTCCGCAATGATGGTCGGATTAAAGGTTGGTTTGAGCATCGGAAGCTCACTGGTTTCTTCCATTATCGGACATTACGGATATATTTCATCTGAAGGCACAGAAAATGTTATTCAGCCGGAAACTGTGGCAAATGGAGCCAAAATGTTGGTCAGTATTTTCCCGGCAATTCCGTTTTTCGCGGCTTGCGGATTATTGATGTTCTATGAAATCAACAAAAAAATGGAAACCCAGATTGAACAGGAACTAAAAGAAAGAAGGAAGTTACAAGATTAGAATTAGTTGGGCAGCTTAATCCGTCTTCCACTCCCGCTTTTTTGTTCCGCTTTGCTTCACAAAAAGAGCTCCGTTCAAGCCGGGCTGCGAAAGATTCGCTGTTAAAAACATTGTGAAGGCTAGAAAAACAATGTTTATTTAAACCTTTTGTATTTCTTCACTGAGTTTACGCCCTTGCGAACCTTAAAAAAGTATAGTAATCAAAAAAAATCTTTGCGCTCCTTGCGTTTTAAAAAAAATAACAATGAAAAAAATAGCCGCATTATTAGGAATTTTAGCCCTGACCGTTTCCTGCAAAACAGTAAGTTCGGCATCTTCAAAAGATTCTCTGAAAGATGCATTTAAAAATAAATTTTACATCGGAACAGCGATGAGCCTTCCGCAGATTAACGGTACCGATGTAAAATCTGATGAGATTATTAAAAAACAATTCAGTTCTATTGTTGCAGAAAACTGTATGAAATCAATGTTTATCCAGCCCCAGGAAGGAAAATTTTTCTTTGATGATGCGGATAAATTTGTAGAATTCGGAGAGAAAAATAAAATGTTCATCATCGGTCACACGCTGATTTGGCATTCACAATTGCCGAAATGGTTTTTTGTAGACAAAGAGGGAAAAGACGTTTCACCTGAAGTGTTGAAACAAAGAATGAAAAGTCATATTTCCACCTTGGTAGGCAGATACAAAGGTCGCGTGAAAGGTTGGGATGTCGTGAACGAAGCGATTATGGAAGACGGAACTTACCGTAAAAGCAAATTTTACGAGATTCTCGGTGAAGAATTTATTCCTCTCGCATTTCAGTATGCTCAGGAGGCTGACCCAAACGCAGAACTCTATTACAACGATTACAACGAATGGTTTCCGGAAAAAGTAAAAACCGTTACCAA
>CBFGVN010000123.1:0-8487 GCA_965651845.1 uncultured Chryseobacterium sp.
AAATCTTTTTTTTCAACTCAACACGAAAAGAGACTGCCCTTTTGAGACAGCCTCTAATCTTAATTTAAAAATTATATTCATGATAAAGATTTTAATAACAATTTTACTTTTCATTTCAGGTTATTCATTTTCACAAAAGATCCATATAAAATATACATTTGTAAGATCAGAAATTGCTACACTTGATGAAGATTTATACATTGATAATAATAATGTTTTGTCTCGACAAGATTCATTAATACAATTTAAAAACTTAAATTCTAATGAAGGTAATATTGTTGCTTTTAAAAAAGGAAACGGTACTAGAGCTTTTTATTTCATTTCAAAAATAAATAATGATGATAAAAGAAATTTCTTTTTCACTTCTTACGTTAAAGATCCATTAATTGACACCTATTTTATTCATGATGAAGTACAAAAACCTCGATGGATAATTGATGAAAAATCAATAAAAAAAATTCTAGGCTACGAATGTACTAAAGCTACAGCAAATTTTAGAGGAACAAATATTACGGCGTATTTTACAAAAAAGCTACCCTATTCAACTGGACCATTTAAATTTTTTGGACTTCCTGGATTAATTTTAGATGTGAGGGCAGATAACAAATCATTCGATATTTGGAAGGCTGAAAAAGTAGAAATAGATTTTAAGGAAAATATAAATTTCACTCCAAAATTTCAAAACTACCCGAAAATTGAGATGAAAAATTTTATCGAGATGAAAGATCAAAGGCTCAAAAAAAATAGAGAATCTGATTTAAAAAACTTACCTAGTGAAATAAAAGTAGATTATCAAATGAATAGATTTGGTCTTGAAAAAGTTTTTGAATGGGAAAAATAATTAAATAATTGTTAGCAGATATAAAATCTAATTGTTTTCAATATTTGGGCAACGTGGTGCGAACCTTGCCTGAATGAAATGTCTGTATTGAACAAAGTCAAAAAACAAATGAATAATTCTGATATTGTTTAGAAAAACTGAAATCTTTTAAGTAAGAAAATGAAAACTCAATTATTGATCATTTATCTGAAAAACTTCCACTTCGGAATAATCGCCAGCATCCCAAAACCTGTAAAAAGGAAAAGGTTCGTAACGTCTGTGTATAAAAATGTCGACAGATAATAGTTGTGCATAAAGAAATGCAATACAAGCAACGCAGGAAAGGCAAAGATCCCTATTTTCCTGTAAAAGAACATAAGCAGCAGGCTGATAACCATCAAAGCATCAATCGCAAAAATAATAAAGAAATACCACCTCGGAATGTTGAGATATTCGTGTTGCAAATACTCATCCAGATCGATCCCAAACCCCATTACCGTAAACAACATTAAAGCGGCAAAAGCCAGAATAAATCCCCATCCTTTCTTCGGATCTTCGTCAAAATAGCTGTATTCTTCCATAGGTACAAAAATAAAGAACTTATGAGAGATTTCATAAGTTCTTTTATATAATTCGTTTAAAATTTGCTTATACAGAGATTGCGTTGATCAATCTGTTTTTGTCACTTAGGTATTCTTCCATAGAAATCATACTCTCAGTTCTCATTACGTCCTGAATATCATCAATTTGATAGATGATTCTCTTCGCATCGTCAGTATTTTTCGCTTTTACTTTACAGAAAATGTTATATTTTCCGGAAATAACGCTAGCTTCGATTACGTTAGGAATAGTTGACAATTCTTTTAGAACTTCCTGAGTTCTGTTTGATTTTGTCAAAAGGATTCCGATGAAAGCTGTAAAATGATAGTCTAGCTTTCCGTAGTCGATATTAAGAGATGATCCCAAAATAATACCTGCATCCTCCATCTTTTTCACTCTTACGTGAATTGTACCTGCAGAAACATCCATCTGCTTAGCAATTTCAGTAAAAGGCATTCTTGTGTTTTCTACTAAGAAATCAAGAATTTTCTTGTCTATTTCGTCCAGTTGATAGTTCATATTAGTTAAATTACAATTTTCTTAAAAAATCTATGTATTTTTTGCAAATTTATAAAAAATAATTTAACTAAAAAAATTATATTAAATATTAACAATAATTAACACGGATGATAAAAATCATTAAAAAATTAGAATTATTTCGCTTCGGATTTTGTAGAATCTGTTTTTATCTCCTGCTTCGGTTCCTGAACTTTTTTATCTTTTTTCTTCTTTTTGAATAAAGAATTAAAGCTCTTGCTCCAAACGATACCCCCTCCATAGGCTTGATTAGCAGTTCCGTTGGATCCGGCTCCATTTACCATTCCGATATTGGAAGGCTTAGAATACCCCCTGAGAATCAGGCTTCCATCATTCTTTTTAGAAATATCATATTCAATGGTTCCTTCTCCGGACAAATAATTGGTCTCTGTATTTTCTGTTTTTGTTAATGGAATTCCAAGTCCGGTTTTCACTTTAATCCTTGGTGAAAGGGCAAAACTTACTCCCGCATTGGCTCTATCTCCGGTATTCGAATACTGGTCTCCCTGTACATAATTAAGGTCGATCTGGAACTCATTACTCATTGTATTAAGAACAGAACCCAATTGTTTCAGAAGCAGGTTGTATCCTGAAGATTTTGCAACTCCGGTTACATCCACATCTACTCCTCCCGTATTTGAAACATTAAAGCTGCTCAGCAATAAGACGGAACCAAACTGAAGAACTTTTTCCCCTTCCTGGCTCATCTTCGCTGCCAAAGTCTCACTTACCTGGCTCGACACATCCATTGCCGTAACATTCAAATCTACCTTCGGATCGACGAGAGATTGTGAAATATCAGCCTGAAGTAAAATACTGATCGGTTGCAGTTTACCTAAATTCAGATATTCTCCTGCATTGGAGACCATTCTGATATAGTTTGCCGTAATATCAAGAGCCGGCTTCATTGCATCACCATCCCATCGAATGCTGCTTCCTTTCTCGATCTGGAAAGTTTTATTTAAAATAGCTTTCGAAACAAAAGTTCCGTTATCTACTCTATACGTTCCGTTCATGGCAATATTTCCCTGTCTGCTCATCTGGAAACGAAGCTTTTCTGCTGCTCCTTTTACCATGATATTTCCTACATCATCACCAATCAGAACATTCACCGTAGTTCCTTTATCAACATCTAAAGAAAAATCGATATTCATATTGGCTCCGGTTTTTTTCTTTTCTTCAAGCGTTACCAATCCGTCTTTTCCTTCTTTCAGGAACCTCAGCATTTTAAACTCTTCTACATTGGACGTAGAGCCTGAATTGAAAGTAAATGTACTTCCGTTCAGCGCTTTCATATTTGGTGTTGAAATACTTAATCCTGAAACCGGCCCATCCACATAAAGATCACCTTGCCCATAAACCCTTCCCCAAAATAAATCGAAATCTTTCTGTGTGGTATTCAGCATCAATAGATTATCTGCTCTCATCACAAGGTTGACCCCCATCGAGGATAATGTTTCAAACTGAATCGCCCCGGAAATATTTCCTTTAGAATTTGTTCTGCCGTCATGAACTTCAATATTATTGAGAATGGCAAGGCCTTTCGTTAAAGGAATCACCGTATCATCAAACGAGTAATCGACTCCTGTGAACAGCAATTTTAATCCAAAACCTTTTAAAGCAATATCTCCACTATAATCAAGATCGCTGAATTTTCCGGAAATTTTGAGATCTCCCGTTGCCTTTCCACGAAGATTTCCAAAAACAGTCTGTACAAACTGCTGTGCAAAAGCAAGATCAAAATCCCTCATTTCAGCCGTAAGGTCTAGTACAGGTGATGCTCCGTTGTTATTCACCGTTCCCGTTAGATTCAAGCTGTTATTTCCGAGTACTCCTGCAGAATTTACCTGCACATTTACATCATAAACATTCAGAGAGTATCCATTAGTCGCAGAAATTGTGATATCTCCCATGTCGTTTCCGTTCATCATAATATCATCAATTGTCATGTCCACCAAAGGCTGAAGCGTGCTTTTATCCATCTTTATCTTAACACTTCCGTTGGCAAGACCTTTAATGTTCATAGAATTTCCTCCCGATTGCATTTCCAGCAGCTTTTCAATGGCAAAATTGTTAACTTCCGCATCCAGATAAAAATCTTTGGCAGATTTAAATTGTGCTTCCTTCACAAACAAAGCACTTTCACCGGAAAAAATCCGCAGGTTTCTTATATCAAAATCTCCTTCTTTTCTACGATAAGTAATGGAATGATTGAGTTCTGGGCTTGTATCAATCGCCCAGGTGACTTCATTGAACTTTACTTCCGTAGGCTCAAATCTGAACACAAAATCTCCTGCCGTATTCGTTGACTGATTTACATTAATGGCATATTCCTTCAATTGTTCAGCAAGTTCATCTTCAGGACTTCCGTGTTTGAATTTTGTGGCAAGATGAAGAACCGTATTATTTTCATTTCTTCCACTTAAAGTAATGTCTTTGAGTACATTCTTATTGTACAAAACCC
This sequence comes from uncultured Chryseobacterium sp., assembly GCA_965651845.1. Taxonomy (GTDB): domain Bacteria; phylum Bacteroidota; class Bacteroidia; order Flavobacteriales; family Weeksellaceae; genus Chryseobacterium. The sequence goes on from CBFGVN010000123.1 coordinate 4,422, forward strand.
TGCTGATTTTAGCAAAAATCTGTTCATCCAGATTTGCCGTGTTGATTCTCACCATTAAACTGTCGACCATTGCGCTGTCTCTGGTAATTTTATCACGTTCATTGATTTTATATTCCGGATTTGCGGCGGCCAATGCCTTATCAGCTTCCGTAATTTCCTGTTCCTTCGTCATTATATATTTCAATGAAGCAGCATCCAGATTCAAAATCAGGTTATTCGAATTTCCATCGTACTGCCCTTCTACTTTTGCTCCCTGAGGAATTTTAAGGTCAGGTAAAAAATAACTTACCAAACCTTGCTGAACATCAAAATTCATAGCGAAATTCTGACCTCTGTATAGTTTCCTAGGCGCCGGGCCCACTAAAATTTTATTCAATCCGTTCTCTACCATTCCGGCAAGATCCCCAAGATTATACCTTCCGGAAATTTTTCCGTTTACAGCTCCGAGAGCATCTACATCAATCACACGGCCGCCTCCTTCAGCGAAGGTTTTCACCTTTGCATTGGGGATTGTATATTTTTGTGTGGCTGTTGCAAAATTGATATTATTGGCTTCTACATCCAACGTAAGATCATTGATGGAAGACATTGCCATTTTACCGTTCACCTTTCCACTAACAATCTGGTTTCCGGGTTTATCGGCAAAATAATTCATATTTAAATAATTAACGTCGGCATCCACATTCATGGAAATTCTTGAAGTACTGAAGTCAATTAAACCTTTAATAGTTGCTTTTGCCTGTTCGTCGTTTACAGTAATTAAGCCATTATATTTTTTATGATCCAATAATCCGTCCAGATAAAGATTATTGATCTCTTTATTCATGATTTCAATGCTTGAAATCTGTGATTTTGTAGTCAGTCTCATGGTATTGACATCGAAACTCTGACCGTTGATATCAAACCTTCCGGAGATTAAGCCGACCGATTTATTTTTAGTAATCACAGACGTATTCAGGTCTTTTACTTCGGCCAATCCTGAATATTTCGGCATTGCTGTGCTATAGCCAGTCAGTGAAAATTTTGTGATCTTTGCCTGCCCGATTCCTGTTATTAAATTTCCGCTGGAAACGTAGACCTGATCAGGATTTACCCTTGCTGCACCATTGTATTTCAGTTTTCCAAAATCATCTGCAAAATTCTTCATTTTTTTAGAAATAAATGAAGGCATCATGGCTTTAAGATCTTTATAAGTAAAATCTGTTGAAAGATTATTGGTTTCAATTAAAAATTTACCCTTCAGTAAATCTTTCACTTTCATCGTTTTGGTAGCGATATTCACTTCCGGATTTCGGATCAGGAAATTTTCAAGATAAAAATTATTCAGCGGGCCGGTCATTTTTCCGGCAACGTTGAAAGGTCTGAAATTATCCCAATTGGTCACAAAATAACTGATATCATAACCGCTCAGCTGGCTTCCCTGCTGAAGATTCATATCCCAGCGGACACGATCTGCAAAGTATGCCCAAGAGCCTTTATTTAAATGAAATTTAATATCTCCCTGTAAAAGTGTATGATCTGTATTTAATGTTAAATCTTTTAATGACAAATACTTCGGCGTCATCGATAATTCCGTAGAAAAAGTGTCTACCAAATGAGATTTCCCCCATCTTTTGGTAACGAAGGACATGTTGTTGATTAACGCAGAAATATTGGCTCCGTTTACCTTTACATTGGGAGCTTTTAAGTTAAAATTCGTTGCAGTAAGCCATTTTCCGGCTTCTCCCGGGGAATTCTGATTAACGATCGAAACTTTCGAATCAAGAATCTGCAACCTTGAGTTGAGTTGAAATTCCGGTTTGTTTGGATCTCTTGGTTTTCCACTGTCAAACAGCTGGGTAAAGCGAATAAAATTGGAAATACTGTCGCCTTTATAAGTAATGACTTTTACATCCGCATTTTTAAGGGTAAGAGAATTAAAACTTAAAGAATTATTCTTCCCGATATTGGTCGCCAGAGAAAACCAGTCGGAGTTTGCCGTAAATTCTTTTGCCGTAATGAAATCGAGACCTTTATAATCCTTTATTTTTAGTCCTTTGATTTTTACATTCCCGAAAAAATTCACTTCGACGCTTTCTGTCGACATTTGTGCTTTAAAATCTTTGTTTACGATCTGCAGAGCCTGATTAGCAGCCCATTGCTTGGTTACCGGAAGATTAATAATAATGAAAACCGCAACAACCAGCCCCAAACCCAGCCAGAAAAGTATCAATAGAAGTTTTGCCCACCAGGAATAGCTTGTAACGTCTTTCACTGCCTGTTTCCCAAACTCCTCAGCTGTTTCCACAGGATGATGAATGGCATCCGAGGCCAGCTCAGACGCTTCTTTAACAGTTTCCTTTACAACACCTTCTGCATTTTCAACAGCTTTTTGTACCTGATCACCTAAGTTTCCAGCTACTGATTTTTTGTTCTCATTCTCGTTATTATTCTCTAACTTTGCCATTATTATGAGCGACTCTATAATTTTAGGTATTGAATCGTCTTGCGACGACACATCAGCAGCTATCATCAAGGGAAATTCTATTTTGTCGAACATCGCTGCGAATCAGGCTATCCATAAAGAATATGGCGGTGTTGTTCCTGAACTTGCTTCGCGCGCGCATCAGCAAAATATCATCCCCGTTGTTGAAAAATCTTTAACTAAAGCAAATATACAACAAAATGCTATTTCTGCTATAGGATTTACACGTGGACCCGGACTTTTAGGATCACTTCTTGTGGGAACGTCTTTTGCTAAGTCTTTGGCAATGAGTTTGGATGTTCCTTTAATTGAAGTAAACCACCTGCAGGCGCACATTTTAGCCCATTTTATTGCAGATGCAAATCCTATGCCGCCAAAATTTCCGTTTTTGTGCCTTACCGTAAGTGGAGGCCACACTATGATCGTTTTGGTAAAAGATTATTTTGATATGGAAATTATCGGAAAAACCATTGATGATGCGGCAGGAGAAGCATTCGACAAAATCGGAAAAATCTTTGATCTTGATTATCCGGCGGGTCCGATTATAGATAAATTGGCCAAAGAAGGAAATCCTGATTCATATAAATTTAATAAACCAAAACTGGAAAATTACGATTATTCTTTCAGTGGAATCAAAACTTCTGTTTTATATTTTATTCAGAAAGAAGTCAGAAAAGATCCTGATTTTATTAAAAATAACATTACCGATCTTTGTGCTTCCGTTCAAAAATCCATCATTGAGATTTTAATGAACAAATTGGAAAAAGCAGCAAAAGATTTAGACATCAAAGAAGTAGCGATCGCTGGTGGAGTTTCTGCCAATTCTGCATTGAGAAAGGCCATGCAGGACAATCACGAAAGATTAGGCTGGAATATTTACATCCCAAAATTTGAATATACTACAGATAACGCTGCGATGATTGCAATGGTAGCGCAGCTGAAGTTTGAGAGAGGAGAATTTACGGATTTGAGGACTACTGCGACGGCGAAATATGACTTGTAATTTAGGCTGAGAAAGCAAAGATAGCTGAGAAGGCTTTTTGCGATTCGCTGTTTTTATTATTTGTTTAATTTTTTGCTATTTTGCATAAAACAAATGATAGAAAATGTATAAATACTATTTTGAAAAACTTGATGTTTGGAATAATGCAAGATTGCTAGTAAAAGATATCTATAATGCTACTTCAGTATTCCCGGATCACGAAAAATTTGGAATTACAAATCAAATTAGAAGGGCAACAACAAGCATCACTGCAAACATTGCGGAAGGAATGTCGAGGCAAACTGAAAAAGAAAAATCAAGATTCATTAATATTTCTTTCAGCAGTTGCATAGAAGTAATTAATTTCTTGATTATTTCAAACGATTTAGGTTTTCTTGATAATGAAAATTATAAGGAATTAAGAATTAAAGCAGAAAATATTACATTTCAGCTTAATTCATTAAATAAATCTTTAAATAAAAACAAAGACAAATAGCATTAAGGCTTTGCTTTATAAGCTTCTTCGCCTTCTTTGCCAATACCAACATTTTTATGAAACTATTCTACGGAGAAATCGAAGCAAATAAAGTCATCATCAACGATGAAGAGCAACAACATAT
>CBFGVN010000124.1:0-8471 GCA_965651845.1 uncultured Chryseobacterium sp.
AAAGATTTGCTATGATTACAGAAAACAACCTTTCTGAAAACGAAGAAAAGAAAGATTCTCAAGACGTATCTCACGAAGAAACATCCGAAAACACCGTTTCTCAGGATGAAAATGTGCATGAAGAGGATACAGAACACGAGGAAGAACATGAAGATGTAGACATCTCGCTGGCTGATGCTCTGAAAGAAATGGAGAAAATCATCAATACTCCGAATGCAGGGGAAAATTCAAAAAAATTCAATCAGCTTAAAGAAAAAGCAAATCATCTGATCCACGATGAAGTGGAAGATAAAAAACACGAATATGTAGATGCCGGAAATGCTCCTGAAAATTTCAGCTACGAGCATCCTTCGCAGGCAAAATTTTCTGCATTGGTGAATATTTTCAAGGAAAAATATGACACTTATCAAAAAGGTCAGGAAGAAGAACAAAAGAAAAACCTTGAACGCCGCCAAAACATTATCGAAAGACTTAAAAATCTTTATACCAACTCCGAACCGGGCGTGAATCTCTTCAAATCCATCAGAGAGATTAAAGAAGACTGGTCAAAGGCCGGACAGGTTGCAAAATCTGAATTCAGGATTCTTAATAACAACTATTTCCACCATCTGAATCAGTTTTATCAGATGCTGGATCTTAATAAAGAATTCCTGGAGCAGGAATACAGCCACAATCTTGAGAAAAGGCAGCACATTATCCAACGTGCAAAAGAACTGGAACATGAGCCAGTCATTCAGAAAGCATTAAACGAATTGCAATATCTTCATAAGCTTTGGAAGGAAGAAGCAGAGCCGGTTGCAGAAGACTTCCGTGAAAAAACGTGGGAAGAGTTTAAAGAAATTTCCAACAAAATTCACGAAAGAAAATCGGAACTTTCTGCCGCCATCGAATCTGAACAAAATGCCAATCTTGAAAAGAAAAATCAGATTATTGCAGAAATTAAGAAACTTTCTGAGCCATCTGAGACGCCTAATCACAATTACTGGCAAAACTCGATCAAAAGAGTTGAAGATCTTCGTGCAGAGTTTTTAAAAACAGGAAGTGTACCAAGAAAACTTTCCAATCAAAACTGGAATGATTTTAAAACAACATTAAGAGGTTTTAATACAACAAAAAATACCTATTATAAATCATTAAAAGGTTCTCAACAGGCTAATCTGGAAGAAAAATTAAAACTAATCCAGACGGCAAAAGACAATCAGAATAATGAAGAATGGGATATTGCGGTTCCGTTGTTTAAAAAACTTCAGGAAGACTGGAAGAAAATCGGACATGTTCCGAAAAGCATGACCAACAAAATCTGGGACGAATTCCGGGATGCTTGTAATGCTTTCTTCAACAATTACAGAGAAAAAAGCAATGCTTCTACCGATAACTGGAAAGAAAATTATAAAAACAAAAAAACGCTTCTTGACGATCTGAAAACCGTTACCAACGAAGAAGGCAGCATTGAAAGAATCGAAACCATCAAAACTGCATGGAATAATATCGGTAAAGTTCCGAGAGACAAAATTTCAATTAATACTGAATTCAACAAAACGTTGAGAGAAAAATTGAAATTAAACAAAATCAACGAGTTAGAACTTAAAGAAGAAGGTCTATCTGAAAACCAGCTGACAGATAAAGCAAGAAAAATCAAGAGCCAGATCTCTGATCTTGAAGCTGAAATCGTAAAACTGGAAAACAACCTGGCATTCTTCAAAAAGCCATCAAGAGAAAATCCGATGTTGAAAGATACTTTCGATTCTATCGACGAGAAGAAGGCTCATTTGGAAACTTTAAAGCAAAATCTTCACAGCATCATCGCAGGAGAATAAAATAATTTAAAAATCTAAAAAGCGGAGCGGAGAAATTTGTCTTCGCTTTTTTCATTCAATATGCAAGACGAATTTTATATAAAAAGATGCATCGTACTGGCTCAGAAAGCCATTGGCAAGACATATCCGAATCCTTTGGTGGGAAGCGTTATCGTGCACAACGGGAACATTATCGGTGAAGGTTATCATCATAAAGCTGGCGAAAATCATGCGGAAATCAACGCGATCAATTCTGTACAAGATAAAAGTTTGATTCCGGAATCTACGATCTATGTTTCTCTGGAGCCTTGTGCCCATTATGGAAAAACGCCGCCATGTGCTTTAAAAATCAAAGAATTGGGATTCAAAAAAGTAGTCATCGGCGCAATGGATTCTCATGACAAAGTGAATGGAAAAGGAAAGAAAATCATTCAGGATGCCGGAATCGAAGTTGTTTCCGGGGTTTTGAAGAAAGAATGTATCGAATTAAACAAAAGATTTTTTACTTATCACGAAAAGAAAAGACCTTATATTATTCTAAAATGGGCAGAATCGGGTGACGGATTTTTAGATAAAAATTTTAAGCCTACGTCTATTTCGAACTCTTTGGTGAATCAGTTCGTACACCAGCTGCGAGCCGATGAACATGCCATTTTGGTCGGAACTCAAACGGCATTGAACGACAATCCGAGCCTGACGGTAAGGAATGTTGAAGGCGTAAATCCGGTAAGAATTTTAATTGATTTTGAATTAAAAGTTCCACAGGATTTCAGCATTTATAACAGAGAAGCAAAAACTTTGGTTTTTAATACCATTAAAGAAGAAACTCAAAATAATATTCAGTTTATTAAAATTGAAAAAGATAATTTTTTATCAGGATTGATGAGTGCTTTGTATAAGGAACAAATTCAGTCTGTTATCATTGAAGGAGGAAGGTTTACCCTACAGGAATTCATTGATGCAGGTCTTTGGGATGAAGCGATTATTATTAAAAATGAAAATTTAAAACTGGAAAACGGCACCAAAGCTCCAGAATTTAATTTTGAGCCGAAAAGTGTTGAAAATTTCAGGGATAATGTTGTTGAATTTTATAGGAATAATTTATAATCAAGCATCGGCAGGCTCAGTCTGACACTGGATAATTATTCTATTGCAAATCTAAAGAAGCTTGTCGAAGCATCCAATAAGAAAACCAGATTAAAAATGCAGTTCGAATACAAAACGATAGAAAAACCCATAGAAAATACTTTATTAAAGGAAAAAGGAAGCAAGTTCATCGGATTTGCTTTTCCGGTAAATAATGAAGAAGAATTAAAGGCTGCGCTGGAAAAAATCAGGGCAGAGCATCCGAAGGCAACCCATCATTGTTATGCTTTCAGAATGGGTTTAAATGGTGAAAATTATCGTGCTAATGACGACGGAGAACCTTCCGGAAGTGCCGGGCTGCCCATTTACAATCAGCTTTTGGCCAACGACATTACGAATGTTCTGGTGATTTCCGTCCGCTATTATGGCGGAACAAAATTGGGTGTTTCCGGCTTGGTAAAAGCTTATAAAGAATCTGCAAAAATAACTTTGGAAGAAGCTAACATTGTTACCAAAGAATTGGAAACGGAGATTAAGATTACATTTAATTTTAATCAACAGAATGTTATTTTTACTTTGCTCTCAAAATATGATGCGAAAATTATCAACTTCGATTCGCAGGAAAAAGCCTCAATTTTGGCAAGAATAAAATTAAAACACCGGGATGAAATTCTGGAGTTGTTGTCAAACCTACAATTTGTGGAATATAAATTGTAAATTCAGAAAACATTTATAATTCTATGCTTGTCCGGGTTTGATGATTATAAAGTATTATCTTTAAATGATTCTTGGAATATTTTTGCTTCATGTAAGTTCCAATTTTTCTGTAAATTTCAATTTCAGGAATCGGTGCTGATTTAATTTCTTTCAATGCCAAGTTTTGTAAATTGATATACGGTTTTCCTTTACAAAGAATATTTTTTTTATGTTCAAAATAAGGTTCAAGCTCTTTTTTATTTCCGGAAATACAGATATACATTTGGTCTCCTTTTCCTGAATACAAATTGAACGAAAAATATTGATACCAATTCCCGAAAAGGCTAAAAACAGGCATTACAAACCAGAGTATTAACCAATATAAATTAGAAATTAGGATACCTTTATTTACAGCTTCAATCGGTTTTGAATAAATAATTATTAAAATAAAAATCATTGCCAAATTCCAGGGCCAAACTACAGAATTGTATTTCAAGCCCAATGGACCTATAAAGATTAAAATACCTAAGTGCATTAAAATCAATAAATAACTGATTTTCTTTTTTGGTTTTGAAATAAGCAGTAATAACGCCAGAGCGATTTCTACAAAAGGAATCATCAAGCCCGTAAAAAAGAGTTTATATTTTAATATAAAATTCATTGAAAGTCCAAAAAAATCGACAAGCACCATATTCAGCCATACTGCAGAAAGAAAATCCCGGCTAAACTTATGCAAACCACTGAAAAAGTAAATTGAAACTAAAAATAAATGACTTAGTAATAAAATATTTTTTGGTTTGTAAAAATTAATGATCACAATCAACAAAAAACATAAATACATATATTCCCAAGGCTGCCATCTTACGGTATCCAACGAACAGCTCAAGACTTCAGAAAAAAACAAACCAATAAGCAACCATGGATTCTTTTTAAAACATAAAACGGCAAGTAAGGCTAAAAGAGAAAATCCGAATAAAAATTGGTGTAAAAAATCAGGAACATTTTTTAAAATATCCAATGGTGGAATTACAGGATAAACCCTTTCCGTAACCCAAGTTTTATAGCTCCATACTTTTGTGAGAAACCAGAAAAAAGCAATCACCTTTATTAAATAGTCGATTTGGTTTTCTGATATATCTTTTTCCCGCATTGATGTTTTGTCATAATGTTTATCAAAAATATCAAATTTCAATTGATATTACACAAAACCTTTATAATAAAAAACATCTCAGACAAATTGTCCGAGATGCAGTATATTTCTTTTAAATTGAAAGATTAATTTCGTCTTCCCCCCATCAATAAAGATACAAAATAGAGAAGCTGCGCTAGTGATCCGATAGCTGCCACAACATATGTTCTTGCTGCCCATTTCAAACTATCCTGTACCCCTGTATATTCTTCGGAAGTTACGGTTCCTGTATCTTTCAGCCATTTCATTGCCCTGTTGCTTGCGTCATACTCTACCGGAAGCGTCACAAACGCGAAAACTGTGGTAAAAGCAAACATGATCACCCCTATAGCCAAAACGGTTGTATTTCCATTCGGGTCGTGAATCGTTCTTGTAGCAGCCATGATGGCAATCCCCGCGATCAGCACAAACTGCATAAGATTAGAACTTATATTAACGATCGGAACTAATCGTGACCGCAACTGGAGCATCGAATATCCCATCGCATGTTGTACGGCATGACCGCACTCATGAGCCGCAACAGCCGCAGCTGCCGCATTTCTCTGCATATAAACTCCTTCCGAAAGATTCACCGTTTTATTTTCAGGATTATAATGATCTGTCAATTGTCCCGGAACTGAAATTACCTGAACATCATTGATACCATTATCTCTCAGCATTTTTTCAGCAACTTCTTTTCCCGAGAGTCCATTTTTGAGGTGTACTTTGGAATAATACTCAAATTTCGATTTCAATCTCGAAGAAACCCACCAGCTAATCAGCATCGAAATTCCGATGATTATATAGTAACCTGTCATTTTTTATGAAATTTTAATGTATAATTTTAACCAAAATGATGTAAAAACTATGCCAAAGTATTAGATTTAAATTAATTATATTTGCTCTTTAATTCTCCTCTAAAACACTATGTCAAAAGTTTCAGTTATTGAAGTAAAATCAAACGATCAGCTAAAGCAATTTGTAAGATTTCCCATGGATTTGTACAGGAGCAATCCGTATTATGTTCCCGCATTTATCAACGATGAAATCAATATATGGAATACGGGTGAAAATCCGGCCATGCAATATTCTGAAGCCAAACAGTTTTTAGCCTATAAAGACAATAAAATTGCAGGAAGAATCGCTGTAATTATCAATCATAAAGAAGAAAAAGAACTGGGAATCAGAAAGGTTCGTTTCGGATGGATCGATTTTATTGATGATGAGGAAGTTTCTCAGGCATTAATCCAGACTGTGATTGATTATGCTAAAGAAAAAAACATTGACAAAATCGAAGGGCCGATGGGCTTCACCAATCTCGACAAAGCAGGAATGCTGACGTTAGGATTTGACAAATTGGCAACAATGATAGGCATCTACAATCATGATTATTACCCGAAACATCTTGAAAAATTAGGATTAACAAAGGAAAAAGAATGGGTAGAATTTGAATTGGTATTTCCAGAAGTTTTACCGGATAAAATACACAAGTTCAATGAATTGATTTCACAAAAATATAAGCTGAAAGTTTTAAATTTCAAATCAAAAGAGCAGATTCTGGAATATGTAGATCCCATGTTTGACCTTTTGGATGAAACGTACAAGCATCTTTCGACCTACACTCCTATTTCCGATGAACAGCGTAAAACCTACAAGGAAAAATACTTCAAGCTAATTGATAAAGATTATATCGTTTGTGTTGCGGATGATGCAGATCAGCTTATAGCTTTTGCGATCACAATGCCTTCTTATTCAAAAGCTTTACAAAAATCAAAAGGAAAATTACTTCCGTTCGGATGGTGGCATTTCCTGAGAGCCGGGAAGAGAAATGACAGGGCAAATTTTTATCTGATCGGAATTCATCCGGATTATCAAAGAAGAGGGGTTACATCCATTATTTTTAAAGAAATCTGGAAATTATTCAGGAAAAAAGGAGTAAAATACCTGGAAACGAATCCTGAACTGGAAGAAAATAAGAGTGTTCAGCTGTTATGGCAAGACTACAACCCTGTGAATCACAAAAGAAGAAGAACATATTCGTTAATTATAAATGATAATTAATTATGAGTTATACCTTTTAAGTGATGAATGATCTCATTCGGAAAATTAAAACTTAAACTTTATAACTCAAAAACTTACAAACTTTTCTCATGAAGCCGCAACTCATTATTTTCGGAATTTTAATTGCCGGATTTGTTATTTACAATTCCTTCTTTCAAGTGGAAGATGACAAAACGAATACTTTAATTAACATAATCTATGCGAGTATCTTATTTGGCTTTATTTCATTTATGGCCTATTCGCTCCTTAAAAAAATGAAGAAATAAACGTTATTTTTATTGATTCTAAATTATCGGTTTTTACCATTTTAATTCCACTTTTAAGCTGATTAATTTCATGCTTTCTTGTTTATTCGCTAAATTTGCAAATTGAGATAATAATGCAAAAATGAATTTACCTGAAAGTTATATTCCAATCCTATTACAAGCAGGTGTTGCGGTAGCATTCGTAGCAGTTTCTTTGCTTGGAGCGCATTTTTTAGGTCCGAAACAGAAAAAAGGAAATTCTGTGAAAAACCAAAGCTGGGAGTGTGGAGTCCCGGTAGAAGGAAATGCAAGAACACCGTTTTCCATTAAATACTTTTTGACAGCGGTATTATTCGTATTATTCGATATTGAAATCGTATTTTTTTATCCATACGCTGTAAACTTCAGAGAATTCGGCATGGAAGGATTCCTGGCTGTGCTTACATTCGTGGCGATTTTTTTCATGGCTTTTTTCTATGTTTGGAAACGCGGAGCATTAGATTGGGATAAATAAATTTTAACATTAAAAGATTCAAAAATTTAAAGATTTAAATCATTACTAATTTTTTAATCATTAAATCTTTTTAATCTTTAAATATTTATAAAACAAAATGTCAGACAACAAACCAGTAATAAGAACAGATGCACCTGCTCCGGAAGGATTTGAAGGAGAAGGGTTTTTCGCAACGAAACTGAGCAGTGTAATCGGTATGGCCAGAAAGTTTTCGCTTTGGCCGCTGCCTTTTGCTACCTCTTGTTGTGGTATCGAGTTTATGGCTACCCTGAACCCGACGTATGACGCTTCAAGATTTGGTATGGAAAGAAACTCTTTCTCACCAAGACAAGCGGATATGCTGATGGTTTGCGGAACTATATCTAAGAAATTAGGCCCAGTCCTAAAAGAAGTTTACACTCAGATGGCAGAGCCGAAATGGGTGGTTGCAGTTGGAGCCTGTGCTTCCAGCGGTGGTATTTTTGATACATATTCCGTATTACAAGGTATCGATAAAATTATCCCTGTAGACGTTTACGTTCCAGGATGTCCTCCAAGACCGGAGCAGATTATCGAAGGGGTAATGCAGGTTCAGGCTTTGGCAGAAAGCGAAAGCATCAGAAGAAGAGATATGCCTGAATACCAGAAATTATTAGATTCTTACAATATAAGCAACTAACGGAAATGACAAACGAATTTGTATTAGAAGCAATCACAAGAGAATTTCCGGAGTCTGTAATCGCAAGCTCAGAGCCTTATGGAATGCTGACTATTGAAGTAAAGAAAGATGATATTAAAAAGATCATTCACTATCTGAAAGACTCATCATTGGAATTTAATTTCCTTACAGATATTTGTGGAATCCATTATCCGGAATTCCCGGAGAAAGAAATCGGAGTAGTTTATCATCTGCATAATATGATGGC
>CBFGVN010000125.1:0-8430 GCA_965651845.1 uncultured Chryseobacterium sp.
TAATTTTTATCTAGTTACTTATTCTAGCTTCAAAAATTCTCTTTAAGTCATTTTTCGATTTTTTGCTTTCACTTTTGAAGCCTAGCATTGTTAAAAGATAAGCAAATAATAACATAGATATAGGAAAAAGAATTTCAATAGACATTCCTTTCATAAGAGTAATAATTAAAAAAAATATTACCGATGAACACCAAAATATTAAAAAAGCCTTTACAGCCCAGTGCAATTGCATTTTAACTTCAATTTGTGTTTCTTCATTAAACTTTTGAATTGTTCCTATTATTTGAGGAAGAAAGGAGTTTCTCCCTTTTATAATTCTATTAATTTCAAATTTATTATCACTAATAAAACCTTCGTATTCTTTTGTTGGGTTATTTTTAAACATGCGAACTTTTCTACTTTCAATATAATTAGAGAGTCTAGTTGTAACTTCTTGTTCAGAAAAGTTTGTTGTATAAACTATATGTTCAAAAGGTAAATACTTCATATATAAATTTGATCAAATCATTTCAGTAATAATTTCGCCAACTTTCGGAGCCAGCGCCACTCCCATTCCTGAAAGTCGAACGGCACAGAACTGTCGCTCTGAAATTTGTTTCACGATAGGAGTTTTTTCCGGACCCATCGCCATAATTCCCGACCAACGCAGGGAAATTCCAATATCTTTATCCGGTAAAATTACTTCTTTTAAAAAGTTTTCCAAATGGTTTTGTAGAAATTCTGTGGTCTCAAAATCGGTCGTTTCTTCTGTTTTAAAATCCTGATTTCTTCCGCCGCCCAGCAAAATCCGGTTTCCTAGATTTCTGAAATAGTAAAATCCTTCATCATAATGAAAAGTTCCTTTCAGTTTTAGATTTTCAATGGGTTCGGTTAAAATAACCTGTCCACGAGCCGGAATAATTTCTTCTTTACTTAAAAATTTTGAAGCAAAAGCATTGGTACAATGAATAATCTGATTTGATTTAATGAAAACATCTTCAGATAATTGAATTTCAACCTCATTAAAATTTTCAACAATATTTTCAACTGCTGTTCCGAAAAGGAATTCGACTTTTAATTCATAACATTTCTCCAACAGTTTTTGCAGCAGTTTCCCTGAATGAAGGCTTCCCTCACAAGGATTTTCAATAAGAAATTCAGATTTCCCGAGTCCAAACTCTTTAATTTTATCTTGATTTAAAAAGTAAGTTTTTTCAATTCCGGTGATTGTTTTCAGCTTTTCATTAACTTCATCCATTCTCTGCAAAGGCTGATCATCATTGAGGATTTCGAATCCGCCATTTAATTCAAAATCAATTTCATCATTTTTAAAATAAGTTTGAATTTTCTGAAGCCCTTCAAACCTCATCTTTACCAGTTCCACCGTTTTTTCCCAACCCATTTTCTCAGAATCGGCAATGACTTCCGTGAGGCTTCCGAAGCAGGCAAAACCCGCATTTCTCGTTGAAGCACCCAATGGAATGGCATTCCGTTCTATCACTAAAACCGACTTTTCAGGATATTTTTCCTTAATGGAAATCGCAGTCCAAAGCCCGGTAAATCCGGCTCCGATAATGATGATATCACGGTTTCTGTAAAATGTTTCAAGCTCCCAAACGCTGTTATTCATAAGTGTTTTTTGTGAATGGTGAATGGTGAATCCGCTTCGCTTGTAATTTTTAATCTAATTAAATTAACTTGCAAAGTAAAAACTCACTCAAATTATCCCTGACCGTCCTCTTCCCCATTGTGATGAAAACCAATGGCTCTCCTTGGCTCTTCCACCACTTTGTAAGCATCAAGCTCGGTTTTCAAACTTTGAATTCTATACTGAAACTGGTCGAAATTATTGATAATAACATCCTCCAGGAATCTTGCAATCTGATCCAGATATTCTTCGGTAAGTTTTCCTGCAGAATCTCTTAAAGCTGCATTCAGAATGGTCTGATCGATTTTCAGGTTTTCATTTCTGGTTCTCTGATATAGATTTTTTATTCTCTTTTTTAAGCTTTGGGTAAAATCAATCAGCATCGTATTGCTGAACGTTTTCATTTGGGACGAAACGCCGTGCCAGAAAGGGATTTTATCGGCTTTATTATGTTTTAAAATTTTAAATAAAAGAGAATCTTCGTCAAGATTTTTTGTCATAAAATATAAAATGATTTCTGACCTTTCTGCAAGATTCGGCGGAAAAACAGGGATCATTACATCAAATCTTCCCGGAGCAAGGATTTCTTCATCAATATCCATAACCGAATTGGCGGAACCTACCATCAACAATTTTTCCTGCTCAAACTTACCTATATAATGAAGGATAATTTCCTGAGTTTCGAGATTGCATGAAGCTACGTTGTTTTCCGCTTTTCTGGCCATCATGATTTCGTCGAAATCTTCTAAAAACATCAGTACTTTATCATCCTGCATCATTGTTACCAGGAAATCGTTGAAATTTGTTCTGTTTCCGTCTACAAAGGAAGTTCCGAGATAATGTTTTTTAACTTCTTTAAATTTATATCCAATAATTTCCGCGATTTTATTAGCCCAGAAAATTTTCCCGCTTCCCGGAGGCCCGTACAAAACAATTCCTGCCGGTTTGTTGATTCCCCAATCTTTAATCTGCTGAGGATTCAGAAACGGTTCCAAAACACTTGATATATAGAAAAACAAATCTCAATATCCAATAAAATCTCTATGCTGAATACTCGTCTTATGTCCAAAATAATCGTATACAAACTGATAGTTTCCTCCTAATTTATTATCAATTCCATAGCTTGAAATCGATGATTTGAAAAAACCGTTGTCAAAAATATTGGGATTGCTTTCCTTAATTGCTTTTTCTACTTTTTCTTTCGGCTGTTTGATTGTCTCAGCAATCTGTTCCAGTGTTTTGGTTTTATCGAGATCTTTTTCGTATAATCTTAAAAACTCTATATTTTCCCGGGCAAATTTTTCAAAATCTTTTTTTACTTCAAAGTTTGTACTGATGCAAACTCCCAGCTCAAGATCAAAATCCTGAATAAATTGTTTGATAGCTTCTGCAGAAACATTAAGTTCTTTTGCTAATTCAATTAATTTCATAACGGTCGATTAATTCTACCAAATTTAATGTATTTAAGATTAAATGTAAATTGATTTATGATAATTCTTGTAACAATTTATCATTTATATAGACTACTACTATGTAAAACAAATTACATGGAAAAAATTTTGTCAGTAAAGAATTTGACTAAAAAATTCAAGAGAGTCGTAGTCAACAACATTTCTTTCGACGTAGAAAAAGGGAATGTTTACGGGCTTCTGGGACCCAACGGTAGCGGAAAATCCACTACTTTCGGAATGCTTCTTTCTACCATAAATCCTACCAACGGCGAATGGTACTGGTTTGGAAAAAAAGGAACCGACCCTGATACATTAAAAAAAATCGGTGCGATCATTGAACAGCCGAATTTCTATCCTTATTTAAGCGCAGAAACCAACTTAAAGATTGTTGCTGAGATTAAAGGAACACCTCAACAAAGAATTGATGAAGTTTTGCAGACCGTCGGTCTTTTAGAAAGGAAAAAAGACCCTTTCAGAACCTATTCACTGGGGATGAAACAACGTCTTGCGATTGCTTCCGCCATGCTGAATAATCCGGAAGTCCTTATCTTGGACGAACCAACCAACGGACTTGATCCTGAGGGAATTATCCAAATCAGGGAAATCATTAACAGTATTGCAAAACAAGGTATTACGATCATCATCGCCAGTCACCTTCTGGATGAAATTGAAAAAATATGCAGCCATGTTATTGTTTTAAAAGAAGGAAATTCCATCTACTGCGGAAGAGTGGACGAAATGACCGCCAACAACGGCTATTTTGAATTAAAAGCAGACAACAACACCCAGCTTTTGAGTGCGTTAAATGAACTTCAGTGGTTTACTTCGGTTCATCAGGACGGAGAAATTCTGAAAGCACAAATCCGCGATGATGCATCGATTTCTGCGTCGGCCTTAAATCAGAAACTAGTGGAAAAAGGCATTTTCCTTTCGCATCTTACCAAGAAAAAACTGTCTCTTGAATCTCAATTCCTTGAACTTGTAAAAAACACGAACTAATCATGATAAAACTATTAAAACTAGAATACTATAAAAACTTGAATTACAAACCATTCAAGATTTTCACAGCACTTTATTTTGCAATTCTTGTTGCATTACTTTTTATTGGATTGGTGGACTTTAACTTTTTCGGGAGTCCCGTTAATTTAAAAGAACAGGGAATTTATAATTTTCCGGGAATCTGGAATTTTACGACCTGGATTGTTGCTTTATTGAAAATTTTCTTAGGATTAATCATTGTTTTTTCGATTTCGCAGGAATTCAGCAACCGGATGTTTAAGCAGAATACTATTGATGGATTAAGTAGAAAAGAATTTATCCTTTCAAAATTGCTCACAATAAGTATTTTCACTATTGTTTCATCAGTAGTTGTATTTGCAATAACCATGTTTTTGGGATATCAATATTCGAATACAACGGACTCTGCGAAGGTTTTTGAAGAAATCTTCTTTATTGGAAATTACTTTGTGAAACTATTTACATTCTTCTGTTTCCTAATGTTTCTTTCCGTTTTATTTAGAAATTCGATGTTTACTTTTTTGGGCTTTTTTGTGTATTGGATTGCAGAAAATATCGTAAGCAAGGTGGAAATCTATCAGAAAATAAGCGGGTTGAATCTTGCTCAGCAAACCGAAATTATGAAAAACAGCTTTTTCTTTACAGATCTTTTGCCATTGGAAAGTATGTCGAGACTTATTCCAAATCCAATGATAAGATTGAATATGGCGAAAATGATGGGTTTAAAATATGAATTCCATTATCCTAAAGAGAGTCTTATTGCGTGTTTGGTCTGGTGTGCGATTTTCATCTTCGGATCGTATTGGATTCTAAGAAAAAGGGATTGGTAGACTTTTGATTTAAAAAATTAAAGAATTTAAAATATTAAAGATTATTTTTTTAGTGGTTCGTTTTTCGGATCACTTTTTTTTGGCTTAAAATTTTCATTCGGTTCTTGAAAAATATTCATGAGAAAAATATTTTATGTTCCAGGATTAATAAGTGCTTTGCTGATCCCGGTTTTGTTTTGGTATTATGGGAATCAGAGAGTTCAACCTCAATATACAATGGTCGATTTGGGACTTCCAAGTAAACATAAATATAATGGATTCGACAATACTTTTGAACCATTTCGAAATTGGAATTATAAAAAAATCGTTGTAAAACCTAATACAGCTTTAAAAAATCAATCATATTATGTTTCTGAATTGAAAAATCTCCAACAAAAAAATCAAAAAGAAACAGGAATAGAGTTTGTGATTGATGAAAAGAATAATTACCAGGATTTTATCGCATTAATTGATGCAATGAAGTTGGCCAATCAGGAAACTTATGGTGTTGATGTAGGAAAAACCAATCATTTTTTTGCAGTTCATTTTTACAAAGATCAGAATAAAGTTGAAAAAGGTTATGATGCAATTTGCGGAGGAGCAGAATATATGCAATATATAGAATATAAAGAAAATTACACCGGTTTTGATAAAATAAAATATCTGCTCGATCTTCCCAAACAAGCGTATTACATCATCTTTGGATTTCTATTATTTTTAAATATTTCAATGCTTAGCATTAGGGAAAGGTTTCAATTGCAACTAAAATAGATTCTTCACTTCGTTCTGCTATGTTCAAAATGACAAAATAAAAAAAGACTGCCTTTCGACAGTCCTTCAATCACCTTACTTACATTTATTTCTTATCTTTTTCAAGTAAAGAAATGTACTCTCCATATCCTTTTTCTTTCATTTCCGCTTTCGGGATAAACTTCAGGGAAGCACTGTTGATACAGTAGCGAAGTCCACCTTTGTCCGCTGGTCCGTCATTGAAAACGTGTCCCAAATGTGCATCTCCCGTTTTACTTCTCACCTCTACTCTCGTCATTCCGTGAGAACGGTCTAGCTTTTCGTCAATTAATTTTTTAGTAATTGGTTTTGAAAAACTTGGCCATCCACAACCGGATTCAAATTTATCGGTTGAAACAAATAATGGCTCTCCAGTTGTAATATCTACATAAATTCCTTCACGGGTTTCGTCCCAATATTCGTTTTGGAAAGGTCTTTCCGTACCGTTTTCCTGCGTTACGTTATACTGTTCGGCAGTCAGTTTTTCTTTTAAAACTTTTTTATCCTGTTTTTGGTATTTCACTTCTTCGGATTCCTTTTTTGGAAGCGGATTGGCATTTCTTGCGACTTCAAAAAGCCCCGGTTCGATATGGCAGTAGCCTCCAGGGTTTTTATCCAGATAATCCTGATGATAATCTTCCGCTCTGTAGAAATTTTTCAAAGGAATGGTTTCTACCACTACCGGTTTGCTGTAGTTTTTGGCTAATCTCGTAACTTCTGCTTTTACAACATCTTCTGTTTCTTTATCGGTTGAATAAATTCCCGTTCTGTACTGGTTTCCTCTGTCATTTCCCTGTTTGTCGATACTTGTAGGGTCGATTGTTTTGAAATATAAATCAATTAACAATTTCAGATCCACCTGGTCAGGATCATATTTTACTTTTACAGTTTCCGCAAAGCCTGTTGTATGGCTTACAACCTGTTCATAGGTAGGATTTTCGGTATTTCCGTTGGCATATCCAACTTCCGTTCCTACCACTCCGCGCACCTGTTGAAAAAAGTGTTCCGTACCCCAAAAACATCCCCCTGCAAAATAGATTTCTTTTACATTTTTAGTATCCATATTAGTCTCATTTTCTTTTTTAATTCCTGTGGATTTTTTCTTTAAAGAATCTCCACAACTTGTTGCAAATACTGCAATACCCAGAACGACTCCGAGTAATATTAATATGCTTTTCATATTTATCTTTTTATTCATTTTTTCCATTTAAAATTATTAATCCAAATCCTAAAAACATTACATCTTTTACAATAAAAAAGTCTGTTACAGGAATTCCGTCCACCACTTTCCAAATATTTGGAGTTGTAAACAAATAACTTAAAGTGATAAGGAAAGTGAAAATCATTCCGATTCCGGCGTACTTTCTCAGTGATGCAAATTTCACACTAAATAGTAATAGTAAAGCAATGATAATTTCTATCACTCCGATAGCATTTGACACAGCCTGAACACTTACAAAATTATATACGAAAAATGTCAGAAAATGGTTTTCTATTAAAGGTTTTATCGCATTTGCCTCCGTAGGTGTGAATTTGAATATTCCTATCCAAAGTAAAATAAGTGCCGCTCCGAAAAGCGAAATGTAATAACCAAGCCTGTATGTAGGGCTCCGTCGACTGATCATTGGTGTAGTTCCGTTCATATTTTTAAGATTTTGAATAAATACTTTATTATTTTCAAAAGTATAGTCGGAACAATTTCAAAATCCTGACACCGTTTTTTTCTAAATATCTAAATTTTTAAATACCTTTTCTTTAAACCACTGAATTTCAGAATCATTTATTTCAATTTTTTCTTCCTGAGAAAGTTTTCTTTTTAAAATATCATCTAAAATTTCCAGTTTTTCTTTGTATGCTCTGCACCATTTGCAGATTTTCAGATGCAGATTAAGCTTCCAGTTCTCTTTGGGGGAAATGTTTTCTGCATTGCGTTTTTCCATGAGTAAAGTAGCTTCGCTGCATGGTAAAAATATCGTATGTATTAGTTTTTTTAGCATTTTTTCATTCCTTATGATTTTGCAAACCAATTAAATTCCAGACATTCTCTCAGCTGCATTCGGCTTCGTTGTAAAATCTTCCAAAGATTAGTCGTAGAAATATTCAATTCCTGACTCACTTCCTGTGCTTTTTTTTCTTCAAGATAATACATTTTCATCGGAATCTTCCATCTCGAGGGTAAATCTTCGATACAATCCTCCAGTGTTTTATTAAAATCTTTGTCGTCGAGAAGCTCGGGTTCTTTGTTAGAAACATCCCAATCATTCAGGACATCATCATTTTTCCAGGAACCGTTTTCTTCAAAAAAATGGTCTAGTTTTATTTGTGGTTCTGCTTTATATTTTTTGCGATAAAAATCAGCAACTTTTCTATTTAAAATGGTCATCAGCCAGGTCAATGGCTTGCTTTTCCCCTCAAAAGAATCATACGACGAAAAAGCCGAAATAAAAACTTCCTGAACTACATCTTCTGCCTCCACCTTATCCGACAACAGGTAAACCGCCCTTCTCAGCAATGCCCCCGAGTATTGATCTATCCAGTTTTTGAGTGTTTCGTTTTTTGTCATAGTAAAACTTTATCTTTTCAGATCGTAACGAAGATAATAAGTTAAAGGGAAAAGTACAAAAATTTGTGGTATGAAAATTCCCCTCCTCTGGAGGGGTGGCGAAAATTTCAAAGAAATTTTTGACGGGGTGGTTTTTCAACAGTATCCCTCTCCTAGCCCTGATTGAAGCATTTG
>CBFGVN010000126.1:0-8389 GCA_965651845.1 uncultured Chryseobacterium sp.
AAACAGTCCATTCACAGTACCAATGAATACATCAGCATCGAAAATTATATGAAAATGATCCACTATTTTGAATGCCTCATGCTGAATTATGATAAGTAATGAATATAAATAGGGTAATAATTGATAATTTAATGCTCAAAATTATCATAAAATTTAGTATTAGCACTGTCATCCTGTGCGCAGAGCAGTCGAAGGATCTCTAATAATAAAATTTAGATTTTTTCAGAATGACAAACATACTGTTGATTTATTTTAAGATAAATTTTAGAGCATACCAATCTTCGCTGAGTGGAACGCCATTGTGAACGAAAAATATACACAATCATTTTAAAGAAAAACTTAGCGAACTTAGCGTTAAAAACATATTATCATTCCACTTCATTTTCCTGGAATGATAATTTATAAAATTTTTAAAACCTGAAAATAACACGTCAAGTTTTGTCGCATTACGCCATTAGCTTTGTCATATCAAAAAATACAGAGCTATGGAATTGCCGTTTTATTTAAGTTTTAATGAATTTGAAAATAATTATTACAACAACCTTGAAAAATGGTTTGAAGAATATCATAATACCTCAGAAACAGATTACCTGAAAGCCTTGGTAGAATTGTACAGTCCGTATTTATATTACAACTTTGCGAATGACAGGCTTCAGGCGGATGCCTCGATTCAGATCAAAGACTGCTTTTTCCCATATCACGAAAAAATAGGGCTTTCATTTTGTACAAGTTGCGAAAACGGAAAATCTAAAAAAAACATACAAGGCATGAATCATGTTTTCGAATGGAAAACCATTACTATGATGGAATATGCTCAATATATTTTGGATAAAATCAATAAATATTTTTCTAAAAATAATAAAGAAGGTAAAAACACACTGGATTTCATCAACAACTATGAAATTATTACTTTCAGAGAAGGAACGGGATATTGTGTCAATTATAACCTGCATCAATCGACACTTCCTTTTTTGAAGGCTTATCTTCCGGTTTACGGACAGACCGTTAATATTGCAGTTTACAGAGATTTTTTATTCTCCATAGTTCAGATCGCGGAATATATTGATCAGAAATTAAAAGAGGTTCAGAATTTTGAAAATACAATTTATTCAAAATTAAAATCAGACGCCAAGTTTAAAGTACAGATGAGCCATCAGTTTCTCACCATGTGCAATTAATTTTACAACATTCACATTCATATAGCTAGATTAGTTTGAAAATAGTTGGTTCTTTTTCAAACGGAAACTTCTGAGCTTTTTTTGCTCAGAAGTTTATTTTAAATCTTTTAGAAAATTTGAATACTTATTATTATATATTAAAATTAATATTTGTATGAATTGTTTTTTTTCTAATAATGATAATATATGATAAATTTCACGTTAATTTGATATAAAAATATTTCCCTAATAGTAGAAAATTGTTATTTTAGAAAATAAATTAATAAAAAATTAATACCTATGCGAAAACTCAATATAAGCACAATTGTCATGTGCATATCGCTGACTGTCTCTGCTCAGGAAGTGGTTTGGCAGAAAGACATCAAATCTTCGACACAGGATTTTCTTTCACAGGTTACCACAACAATCGACGGACAGTATTTAATCTCAGGAAGTTCCATCCAGGCTGGAAGCCAGAAGCTGGAGGCTGGAGGTTCTAAGCAGAACAATGGCTATGATTTTCATTTAATTAAATTAAACCAACAGGGAGAAGAAGTCTGGGAAAAATATCTTGCTGGTAAGAATCATGATTTTCTTTCGGCTACAGTTGCTACTCAGGAAGGAGGATTTTTAGCGGCAGGAACTTCCTATTCAGGAAAAGGAGTGGACAAAAAAGAAGAATCTAAAGGAGGAACAGATATTTGGCTTGTCAGGTTGAATGAATTTGGAGATGAACTGTGGCAGAAAACCATTGGCGGAACTTCAGATGAGGAAGCAAGATCAGTCATTCAAACTACAGATTTTGGATTTTTTGTGGCTGGAAATGTCACCCTTCGAGAATCTCAGGGGACAGCTAAAGGCTATGGTTCCAAAGATGTTCTTATTGTAAGACTGGATAAAAACGGAGGCATAGCCTCTCAAATTATAATAGGAGGAAAAGGTTTGGACGAAGTTGAGAAAATGATTCCTACAAAAGATGGTGGTGCTTTATTAGGGGTGTATTCACGCAGTGGAAGAACTGCAACCGGCAATCTTTCATCTGCCACCTCAAAGCAAACTGAAAACTTTGGTGAAGGCGATTATTGGATCATTAAACTTAATAAAGATGGAAAAGTCGAATGGGAAAAGAATTTTGGAGGCAAAGGAGATGATCATTTAAGAACGTTGGCTTTAACATCAACGGGTTATTTAATTGGTGGTGAATCAAGATCAGAAAGATCGGGTAATAAAATTGTTGGAATAGAAGAAGGAACAGATTTATGGCTCATCTCACTTGATGAAAGAGGAGAAGAGATCTGGCAGAAATCCTACAATTTTAAAAACAGAGATGTACTGATGGGAATGAGCGTTTTACATTCTTCTGATGATAAATCTTCCAAAGGAATATTACTGGGAGGCTACACACAGGCAGAAGGACGGATCGAAACTGATGATGAGAAATTCTGGATGCTTTATTTGGATCAAAATGGAAATGAACAGTGGAGAAAGCATGTAAAAGGAGAATCGAGTAAGAAAGAAGAAAGATTGTCTGATATTAAGCTGAACAGAGACGGATCTATTATTCTTGCAGGAACCAGCGCAGAGGAGCTAGGTAAAGAGAACTGGAAAATTGTAAAATTAGGAGATAAACAAATAGATCAGCTCATCGAAAAGCAGGATATTAAGATTTATCCGAATCCGATGACAGACTATGCTTATGTGGAAATCGGTTTTGATTTTAAAGAAGCTGATATTTTGTTGTATGATATGTCGGGTAGACAATTACAAAGTTTAAAAACTAAGAATAAAGTGACTAAGATTAATACGCAGCCTTTGATTCAGGGAGCTTATCTAATCACAATAAAAACAGATACCAATAAAACGGCTAATGCAAAATTGATTAAAAAATAAAAAACTAATTTTCATGAAGAAGAATATATTAATTATAGTGTTAACATTAATGGCATACACTATAAATGCTCAAACTTTGGCAGGAGAGGGTAAAAGTTACGTAGGGAATATTAATGAAATGTTTCCTGCAGCACCCACTTCAAACAATTTAATGAAATTTGAGGAAGTTCCGGTAAGTTATTATACAGGTATTCCAGATATAAATATTCCACTATTTAATATCCCTACCAATAATAAAAGTGTAAATGTAAATGTTCAGCTGAAATACCATCCCTTAAATGCTAAACCGGATGACAGATCTGGAGAAACTGGATTGGGGTGGAGCTTAATAGCCGGCGGAACAATATCGAGGACGATAAGAGGCGGAGGAGCAGACGAAAAAAATAGAACAATTCCGTTTTCATCGCCTCCAAAACCAAAATTTGGAATCTATGAGCAGGTGAATAACCCTACCTTTAAAGTGTTAAACAATGATAGTTCTGTCAATTACAATGATTACACTTTTTATGCAGGAATGGGTAGATACGATACAGAATATGATTTATACCAATACAACTTTCTGGGGCAATCAGGACGGTTTTATGTCATAAAGAATTCTGATGGGAGCTATACTGCTGAAAAATTAGATAAAAATAATCTGAAAATTGTTTGCAATAAAGATGCAACAACAGGAGTCATTAATTCTTTTACCATTGTCGATGATAAGGGAATCAAATATGTTTTCAATGCAATGGAAAGATCCCAAAAGGATATTTCCAATATAAAAATAGGCTTAACAACAGGTATTGGAGATCTTATTCCTAGTGTTGAAATAGGGGATTATTATACATCTTTTCATTTAGCCCAAATTAATGATCAAAGTGATGTGAATCTTGTAGAATTTAAATATGATCTTTCATCTCAAGTAAAGTTTCAGGAAACTCCTACTACTACATCAAGGCTGGCAAAGGATGTATTGTATACAAATACTTCTCAGTGGGATAGTGGCACTGGTCAGCAGATAAGTCCTGATGGAAGTATGCCGGGATCTTTTGAAAGGCAATTTGTGTATAATACTTCTTACACAAAATTGCTAACGAGTATTGTCGTAAGAGGCAAAGGAACGATATTTTTGAATTATGAGCAGGGCAGAGAAGATTCCAATTATACGGAACCCGCAAATCTGTATAAACTGAAATCTATTCAGACAAATTATCTAGGGCAGAATGCTTCTCAATATGTTGATAAATATATTTTTGATTATGATTATTCAAACATCAATTTCCAAGCGTATAATGGAAGCCAGATGTTGAAGAAAATGTTATTAAAGAAAATAACCAAAATATCAACAAATAATCAGAATTCTGAATATGCATTAGAATATAATACAAACAGCTCTTATCTGCAAAAAGATAATTGGGGGTATTATAAGACAGTATCTGGTCTGAGTTTGAATAATGATATTGCTACCGATGTATTAAAATCCATTACTTACCCAACGAAAGGTAAAGTTGTCTTCAATTTTGATGAAAATGAATACAGCTACCATCCCACGAGTAGTGATGTTATGATACCGGTGACAGGATATAATGTAACTAATGGGTTTGAATTCAGTATTAATTTTTCGCAATTTAGCAGTACATACAAGCAGGAATTTTTTACTATTCAATCGGCTCAGACAGTTAATTTTGATCTTTATTTAGGGAATCTTATTTATTTTAATTGGCAATTTAGAGTTTATAAGAAAAATGCAGACGGAACATTTTCTCCTGCTGTACTAGATTTTGGATATCCTGCTCAGGATTGTAATAAAATTCAGCCTCCTTATTGCCCAAGTACAAATCCTAATCCGAATGGAGAGATTATATCAGAGTTTCATCCGAGCGTTTACTTAGAGCCAGGGACTTATTACGCCTCTTTGAGTGGAAATTTTGGTTTTTCAAATCCGGCACAGACAGCCGATACTTTTGTAGCTCATACTACAGAAACCAGCTATATTGATATGAAAGTTTATAAGGGTGGGGGATTAAGAATTAAAGATATATCTTATTATGAAAATCCCGGCTCGAATGTTATATCAAAAAAACAGATTTATAATTATGGTAATCTCGAAGAAGCAGTGGCGCCTTGGTTTTCCCTGAGCCTATATTTAAATTAACAGATTATTATACATATAAAAATAAATATAATAATGCCTCTATTAACTATAGTGCAGCATTCGATGTTACTACAGATTATAATATTCTTCCGGTACAAAAAACACAAGGTGCAGATGTGGGATATAAATATGTTGTTGTAGAAGAGGTCGATAAGGATAACAACAAAAAAGGAAAAACGGTTTATAAATTCAGATCTCCTATTGATTATCCAAATGAAGCAACTGTTATAGTTCAACTACAGCCTATTCCGATTCCTAATCAGGATTATTTAAGAGGGCAGTTGATCTCTGAGAAAAAATATGATGTAAATAATAGCTTACTTTCTGAAACAACAACAGATTATACAAGTACAGCTTTTGAAAAGAATGATGGTATAAAATTAAAAGATAACTTTATTAATAATATGATTTCTGAGTTATTTCAGTACAACAGCTATCAGGATATGGTAAATCATATAGGAATTGGCTTTGCTCTAGTGAGTCCGTATAAAAATTTTGAGAAATTTGGGATTACATTGCCAAACCAAAAAATTGAAAAATCTTATTTCTATAAAAATGGAGTCCAAAGTTCAATTTCAACGACTACTAATAATGTCTATAATGCTAATGATTATCCCACATCGATTACTCAAAGTTTTCAGGATGGAAATGTAAATGTCACCAACTATAAATATGCTACTGAAAAAGCCAACCAAAAACTGATTAATGCCAATATGATCGGTATTCCTTTAGAATTGGAATATAAGAAAAACAATGCCATTATAAAAAAAGAAGAAATTATTTATAATGATCCATTAAATTATTTTCCTAGTTCTGTAATATCTTACGATATTCAAAATAATACTACAATTTCAGAAGTGAAATATGAAAAATATGATGCGTATGGCAATTTGATACAGTATAAAGTAAGAGAAGGAGATGCAGTAGCAATTGTTTGGGGGTACAATAATACACAGCCTATTGCAAAAGTAGAAGGCATTACTTATGATCAATTATTAGCTACAGGATTGGTATTCGCAATAGTTTCAGCGTCTGATAATGATGCTTCCAACCCTAGCTTTGAAAGTGCTTTGATTACAGCATTAGATAACTTCAGGAATAATACGGCTTTGTCAAACTACAAAATTACAACTTACAGCTATAATCCTCTAGTAGGGGTAACAAGTGTAACCCAACCTTCAGGAATTAGAGAGGTGTATGTTTACGACTCAATGAATAGGTTGAAAGAGGTGCGGGAAAATGACGTGAATGGAAGCATCATCAAAGAGTATAATTATAACTTCAAACAATAAGCTAATAATCATGAAAAAAATAATAATACCAATAAATATATTGTTTGTAGCAGGAGTAATCAAGGCGCAGACAAATAGTGAAAATTATATTCAATCCAGAACATATCTTGAAGCCGTAACTGCTCCCAATTCCACAGCAAAAAAAATTGAATCAGTTCAGTATTTTGATGGTTTGGGAAGGCTTAAACAAACTGTAAATGTAAAAGCTTCTCCTCTTAGTAGAGATGTAGTAACACCAGTCGTTTATGATAACTTTGGAAGACAGGCAAGAGAATATTTACCAATCCCACAATCTTCAACAACAAACGGACAAATATATTCGCAAAATCAATCATCGGTTCCCTTTCCTGTAGCAGATGCAACGAATATTTATGCAGGAGAAAAAATTTACTCCGAGAAACAATTGGAAAGTTCACCTTTAGATAGAGTGCAACAGCAAACACAGGTCGGAAATGATTGGTCTGCTAAACCTGTTAAATTCGACTATGATACGAATGTTCAGGAAGATAATGTAAAAAAATATTCTGCAACCACCACTTGGGATGCAACTAATAAAGTATATGTTTCAACAATTCAGTTACAACCCAATTATCTTTCTTCTCAACTCTATAAGAATACAGTTACAGATGAAGACGGAAATATAACGATTGAGTTTAAAAATGGAAAAGGACAAATACTATTAGTAAGAAAATATATAAATACTATTGATAGCGCAGATACTTATTATGTATATAATGATTATGATCAGTTAGTTTTTGTTATTCCTCCATTAGCGGCTGTTTCTACAACTATAGATAGTACTATATTAGATAATCTGTGCTATCAATATAAATATGATACCAGAAATCGGGTAGTAGAAAAAAAACTGCCGGGAAAAGGTTGGGAATATATGGTTTATGACAAGCAGGACAGGTTAGTCTTGAGTCAGGATGCTGTATTAAGAACTACAAATAATAATTTCACCCAAAAAGGATGGCTGTTTACAAAATATGATAATTTAGGAAGAATTGCATATACGGGGTTCTTTAGTAATACGGCAACAAGAGTTGCAATGCAAACGGCTATAGACAATATGTCTGCTAATGCGGGAAATAATGAGAAAAGATCTTCAACTCCATTTAGTTCAAATTATATGGATATTTATTATACTAAAGATGCTTTTCCAACTGGCAGTATATCTGTCTTAACAGTTAATTATTATGATACTCTTCCACCATCTACTGTTGCTTTAATGCCTTTAACTATTTTGAATCAAGAAGTTCTTCAACAGCCGGGATCTGGGTCTCCAAAGAATACAAACGGATTGCTTTTGTCAACATACATTAAAAATATTGAAAGCGATAACTGGACTAGGAATCACAATTGGTATGATACAAAAGGAAGAATAATAGGAACATATTCATTAAATTATTTAGGAGGAAACACAAAAACAGAAACAGAGTATGATTTTGCCGGTGCAATAAAAAAACAGATAACATATCATAAAAGAACCAGGAATGATGTAGAAAGAGTCATTACCGAAAACTTTACTTATGATCATCAAAATAGACTTTTGGTACACAAACATCAGGTGGATAGCAATCCTGAAGAAATTCTGGCTCAAAATTCTTATGACGAGTTATCAAGGCTGCAAATTAAAAAAGTAGGTGGGATAAGTACTTCTACACCAATTCAGACGATTGATTACAGATATAATATCCGTGGTTGGATGACTCAGATTAATGATCCTGCCAATTTGGGTTCTGACTTATTTGGTTATAAAATAAAATATAATCAGGTTGAAGGGCTTGAAACACCAAATCTTGATTTTACTAAACTAAAAGTAAAGCCAAAGTATAATGGAAATATAGCAGAAGTAGACTGGAAAACATCTACTACCCCCAATGATAATATCAGAAGATATGGCTATGTAT
>CBFGVN010000127.1:0-8385 GCA_965651845.1 uncultured Chryseobacterium sp.
ATTACTCCGGAATGACATCTAAATGTCTAGAAAAATAGAAGTTTTAACTTCAATATCAATAGGAACGGGCTTTAGCCCGTTTTTTAAAATATAGATAATCTGATTGGCTTTAGCCAAAACCTAAAATGATTTAATTAAAATCTTAGTATTCAAATTTCAATAGATACCACAGATAACGTTCAATCACAAAATGAAATATACCAATTGGTATATTTTTGTATATTTGCATCATAATCAATTGGAGAAAATGTCAAAAGCAGAAAAGACAAAACAATTTATTATTGAGAAAACGGCATCTTTGTTCAATACCAAAGGATATACTTCCACGTCCCTTTCGGACATAACGGCCGCCACAGGCTTAACGAAAGGAAGCATTTATGGAAATTTTGAAAATAAAGATGAAGTGGCTCTTGAGGTATACAAATACAATGCAGATGTACTGAAGAGAAATATGTCCCGTTCTTTCGGCGATGAATTTCCCACAACAATGGATAAACTTCATGCCTTTGTTGCTTTTTACAGAAAAAACTGGCGCGCGGTATTCTTAAACGGCGGCTGTCCTTTGATGAACGCAGCAACAGAAGCAGATGATACCTTTCCACTTCTAAAAAATCAGGTAGCAAAATCTTTTGGAGAATGGATTTCTAAAATTTCAGCAATTATTTCACAAGGTCAGAAAAATGGAGAATTGAATCAAGAAGCCGATGCAAAAGAATATGCTTCTTTGTTTATTATGATGATAGAAGGCGGGATTTTATTATCCAAAACCACAGGAGATGAAAAATTTTTAAACCTTGCTTTAGACACGATTCTCAATATTATTGATAAAGAATTAAACATCATTCCATCATAAATTTCACAACATGGAAACAAAAAAAGTCGCAATTGTAGGATACAACAGGATTCCGTTTGCAAGAATGAATACAGCTTATTCAGATAAAGGAAATCAAGACTTACTGCTTTCTGCATTAAATGGCTTGATTAATCGCTACCTCCTCAAAGGAAAACTTCTTGGCGAGGTTGCCGGAGGTGCAACTATCAAACATATTTCTGAGAGCAACTTCATCAGAGAAACAGTAATGAATACTTCTCTCGATCCTGCAACTCCCGGGTGTGACCTGCAACAGGCTTGTGATACAGGAATTGAGGCGGCAGTGTACATTGCAAATAAAATTGCTTTAGGACAGATCGAAAGCGGAATTGCATGTGGTGTCGAAGCAATGAGCAATATTCCTTTTGAATCTTCTCCAAGACTAAGAAAAGCTTTATTAAAAGCCAATAAAGAAAAATCTGTCTTCGGAAAAATCAGACAATTATTAAGTCCGAAGCTCAAAGACTGGATGCCGATTCCTTATAAAGGCCAGGAACCGAAAACAGGCTTGGTAATGGGCGGACACACAGAAATTACGGCAAAATATTATCAGATTTCCCGTGAAGATCAGGATGAATTGGCTTTTAAAAGCCATCAGAATATGGCAAAAGCATATGATGAAGGATTTTTTGATGATATGATCACGCCGGCTTTTGGCTTAGACAAAGACAATAATCTTCGCAGAGATACAAGCTTAGAAAAATTAGCTTCGTTAAAGCCCGCTTTCGATAAGCAAAACGGAACTTTGACGGCCGGAAATTCAACACCGTTTACCGATGGTGCGTCTGCCGTTTTATTGGCAAGTGAAGAATGGGCAAAAGCGAATAATTTACCGATTTTAGCCTATATCACCTTCTCCGAAATTGCGGGAATTGAGTATGTTGAAAACAAACAAAACTTATTGCTCGCTCCCGTTTTTGCTACAGAAAGAATGTTGAAAAAAGCAGGAATGAACCTGGAAGATTTTGATTATTATGAAATCCATGAGGCATTTGCAGCGCAGGTTTTAGCAACACTGAAAATCTGGGAAAATGATGATCTGGCAAAAAAATTCGGACTGGAAAAGGCATTAGGAAAAATCGATCGAAATAAATTAAATGTAAAAGGTGGAAGTCTTGCCGTAGCACATCCTTTCGCTGCAACAGGAGGAAGAATTATCGGAACATTAGCCAAACTTTTACATGAGAAAGGAAGCGGAAAAGGTTTCATTTCCATCTGCGCCGCCCGTGGACAAGGGATAACGATGATTTTGGAAAAATAAATTCATATGGATAGATTAGCACAATTAAAACAATTTGTCGGCAAAGAATTCGACCAGTCGCCATCGCCTTTTATGAAATGGCTGAATCCTATTATTCTATCTGCAGAAGAAGGCCAGCTGGAATTTCAGTACACCGTAAGACCCGAATGGCTGAACCCTGTTGGGAGCCTTCACGGTGGAGTTACGGCCGCGATTATCGACGATGTCATTGGTGCCACCATGTTTTCATTAAACGAAAATTCCTTTATCACTACTATAAATAATGTCATCGATTATTTTTCAACTGCAAAAGAAAATGATAATATTGTAGCGGAAACTAAAATCATCAAAAGAGGTAAGCAATTCGTAAACGCACAATGCGAAATATGGAACGCAGATAAAACGCGCTTAATTGCAAGAGGAACCTCCAATTTATTCAAAATCAATAATTAAATGAAAAGAGTTGTTATTACAGGTCTTGGCGCAGTGACGCCTTTGGGAAATAATGTAGACGAATTCTGGCAAAACAGCATCAATGGAGTAAGCGGCGCCAATAAAATCACCCACTTCGATACAGAAAAATTTAAAGTACATTTTGCCTGTGAGGTTAAAAATTTTGATCCGAAAATTCATTTAACACACAACGAAATCAAAAAAAGCGATCTTTTTTCACAATATGCAATGTATTCCACGGCGGAAGCTTTGAAAGATTCAGGGCTTGAACTGGAAAATATGGATCCGTTCGACATCGGTGTTATCTGGGGAACCGGCCAAGGCGGAATGTGGACTTTCGAAAGTGAAGTGATGAATTTCGCGGCAGGAGACGGTACACCAAGATTCAACCCTTTTTTTGTACCTAAATTCATTGCTAACATGGCTTCAGGAATGATTTCTATGAAATTTGGACTTCAGGGAATCAATTATACCACGATTTCTGCCTGTGCAACAGGAAATACTGCTTTGATGGATGCTTTCAATTATATCCGTCTTGGAAAAGCAAAAGTAATTGTGAGCGGTGGTTCGGAAGCAGCGATCACTCCTGCATCAATCGGAGGTTTTTCGATTATGAAAGCAATGTCTACCCGAAATGATGATTTTGCCACGGCGAGCCGTCCTTACGATGCAGACAGAGATGGTTTCGTGATGGGAGAAGGTGCAGGATCCCTAATTTTGGAAGAATATGAACACGCTAAAGCAAGAGGCGCAAAAATTTATGCAGAATTAGTCGGAGCAGCCATGACTGCCGATGCTTATCACATGACGGCACCTCATCCCGATGGAGTTGGAGCCATCAAAGCGATGCAATTGGCATTAAATGAAGCTGGAATCAACACAGAAGATATTGATTATATTAATCCTCATGCAACGTCTACTCCACTTGGAGATTTGGTTGAGCTGAATGGAATTAATAAATTATTTAAAGGAAGTAAAAACCTTGATATCAGTGCTACAAAATCAATGACAGGGCATTTATTGGGTGCAGCCGGAGCAGCAGAAGCTATTCTTTCAATAAAAGCTATTGAAAATGGAATTATTCCACCGACAATTAATCTTCATACTATTGATGAAAATATTCCGAAAGATATTAATATTGTGTTTGGTGAAGCTAAAGAAAAAAACATTAATTATGTGTTGAGTAATGCTTTTGGATTCGGGGGACACAATGCAACTTTGATCTTTAAGAAATTTTCTTAAATAATCCCTTCGGGAATCGAGCTGATTTTGCCAGATGATTACGTAAGAAAACGCTTTACTGAAATTTAATATAAATAAAAAAGCAGTCCGATTTTGACTGCTTTTCTATTAGAATATCAATTAAATAATTTTAATTCACAATAATTTTCTAGATCGAATCCGGAATAAAAAAACTTTCCGCATTTTCCTCAATAGGAATATAGATTCTCTCCCATTGACCTTCTTCTAATTCCCAGCTATGACCCTTTCCTTTAACATCTTCCGCTAAAAGAATAATTCCGGGTTCTATAAGAAACGTTGAGCCGTCGGTCACTTTGAATCTAATCTTTCCTTTTAGTGTCACAACATATTGCCTTCTCGGAGCCGGATGATCCATCTTTTCCCAGTGTTCAATTCTATTGCTGATCCAAAAAGTAGTGGTATTCATTGGTTTCAAAAGAGGAAGTTTTCCTTTTTCAAACCTACATGATTCATCTGCATCATTAAATAATCTTATCGCAGAAATAAATTCCGGATTGTCATTCATTTTAAATTGATGATTTTAACCATTCCGATTTAGAAAGGTAATTCTGATCGGGGTAATAAATAAAAAGAAGATTTCTTCCTTTAATTGTATTAATAATCGGCTGGGTAAGATCTCTCGGAACCGCGGGACATCCCCAGCTTCTTCCGATTCTTTTGTGCATCGCTGCAAATTCTTCGCTCACATAATCTGCACCGTGCATTACAATCGCTCTTCTGTAGGCGGCGTCATTAAAACCTTTATCCATTCCCAGTAATCTTAGCGAATATCCGTTATCACCATCATAAGTGGCATCTGTAATATAAAATCCTAAGCTGCTTTGAAGTGAACTGTCAGTATTTGAAAAATTAGTGGCAAATTCTTCCCCCGTATTTTTCCCATGAGCAACCAGTGAATTGAATAAAACTTTTCTTTCTTCTGTATCAATTACCCAAAGTCTTTTTGAGTTGGAAGACATAGAAAAATCGCAGATAGTCAATAAATGCGAGTCTTGTTTTAATAATCCTGTTTTTTTCAGATTTTCAAAACCTGTTAAAGCTTTAAAAAAAACCTCCTCATTAAGTTCATGCCCCGGTTCAAATGCAATAGATTTATATAATTCTTCTGATGAAGACACCTTATTTTCAGTGGTCGTCTCAGATTTCGTGTCGGTTAATCTTTCAATTTTTTTTGTACTGATTTCATCCTTTACAATTGCCTTTTTTGGAGACAAATAGAATGATGTAGTTACCATGTAAATAATACCTAATAAGCTATAAAATCCTTTCATTCAATATTATGTTAATCCAAATTAGTCAGCAAATTTATAAAAACATAATTACGTAAAGGGAATAACTCTAAAAAATTTAACGACATTTAAGAAACTTTAACTTCCTGATTTTGTGAATGAAAATCAATTATTTTTGAGAGTCAGATACAAATTCCAGACTTATCGAATTCATACAATACCGCAATCCTGTAGGTTTCGGGCCGTCATCAAAAACATGGCCCAAATGCGAATCGCATCTTTTGCAGAGCACTTCTACCCTGTCCATTCCATATGCCAAATCTCTTTTATAATACACACCTTCTTTATCAGCCTCAAAAAAACTTGGCCATCCGCAGCTGCTTGAAAATTTTGAGGTCGACCGGAATAAATGATTTCCGCAAACGGCACAGTAATATTCTCCTATCTCATCAAATTCATTGTATTTTCCGGTAAAAGCCCTTTCTGTAGCAGCTTCCCTTGAAATCGCATACAAATCCGGAGCGAGGATCTTTTTCCATTCCTCATTGGAAATATTCAATTTTGTTGTATCTGTTCGGGAATAGTATGGATTATTTTTTGCTTCGTTTTCCATAGGATTATTTAAATATTTATTGATAATAAGCTTAAAATTAAACTATAAAAGTCACAAAAGTTTATAGTTGGTTAGCGCAAAGGCGCAAATTGGATATAAGTTCCTGTTCTTAAGGCGCAAAGATTTTATCTGCGATAAAATTTTAACCTTTTATTTGGAAACTTAAATAAGCTTATGTATTTAATCTTTATGACTTTTGTGGTTAGATACAATAAACTTCACAACCAAATTTACTAAATTTGAGAATATGAATGATGAG
Source organism: uncultured Chryseobacterium sp. (assembly GCA_965651845.1). Lineage (GTDB taxonomy): Bacteria > Bacteroidota > Bacteroidia > Flavobacteriales > Weeksellaceae > Chryseobacterium. The sequence continues at coordinate 5,929 of CBFGVN010000127.1, forward strand.
GCAAAAAGAAAACAGCTCAGAAAATATAAAGCATTCGCCACAGGATTATTCCTGCTGATGGCGGTGATTTTTATTATCACGACAATTCTTCAGAAGAATAACGATTCCCACTGGATCGGCTATGTCCGTGCTTTTTCTGAAGCAGCGATGGTAGGTGCTTTGGCAGACTGGTTCGCTGTAACCGCTCTTTTCCGACATCCGCTCGGACTACCAATTCCTCATACCAATCTGATTGAAAACAGCAAACAGAGATTAGGTGACAATCTGGGAAGCTTTGTGGTGAATAATTTTCTTTCGCCACAGAATATCCGTCCTTACATTCAGAAAATAAAAATTTCCGGTTTTGTTGGAGAATGGCTGGGAAAAGAAAAAAATCAGGAGGTTTTAATTAAAAATCTTTCGGATATTGTTTTAGATATTTTAAACAAGCTGGATGACTCTACGGTAAGCGAGTTTATCCGTAAAAAAGTGACGGATATGACCGACAATATTAAGCTCAATAAAATTGTCGGAAACGGCATCAATTATATTTTAGAAAAAAACGACCATCAGAAAATCATTACCAATCTTTCTTCGCAGATAAAAAATTATATCATTGAAAACGATGAAATGATCAAAGACCGCGTAAAGAAAGGCAGTTATTCTTTCATTCCAGCTTTTGTTGACAATAAAATCGCGGATAAAATTACAAGCGGACTTTCAGATTTTTTCAAAGAAATTGAAGAAGACACTGAACATGAGATCAGAACGTTGATAACAAAAAAAATTCATGAATTTTCCACAGATTTGAAAGAAGATCCAAAATGGGATGACGAATTCAAAACCATTAAAAATGATCTTCTCAAAGGAGATAAACTAAACGAATACTCCATCGACATCTGGATTTCCATTAAAGAAACCTTAACTAAAGAACTGCAGGAAGAGAATTCTTCATTAAAAAGTTATATTTCTAAAAACCTGAATGAATTTTCACAAAATTTAAAAACTGACGAAAATCTTCAAAACAAAATCGATCATTGGGTTCGTGTCACGGCTTACAAATATATTCTGAAAAACACTCATCAATTTGGTAACCTCATCAGTTCTACCGTTGGAAACTGGCAGGGAAAAGAATTAAGCGAAAAACTGGAGCTGGAAGTTGGTAAAGACCTTCAGTTTATAAGGGTCAACGGAACATTGGTCGGCGGTTTGGTCGGACTGCTTATTTACACCTTCGCCCATTTTTTCCTCTGAAAATTTAAACCAAACCACAACCAACCATGAAAAAAATCCTTACTTTATTATTTTGCCTAAGCTTAACATTTTTCCTCTGTCAGAAAGTCGAACTTAAAAAAATAACAGATTCATCTCAAGTTTTTAAAGGAGAAATTGCGGGAATTCCCATTACCCTTCAATTGAAATTCAGTGGTATTGTCGACTGCCATCAGTATCAGCATTTTGTAGATGGCTGGTATTACTACGACAAATATCAAAAGAAAATTCCACTCACCGGAGTTTATGATCTTGGGAATCTGTATCTTTTCAATTTTGGGGATAAACAAAAAAAAGCGTCTAAAACTTTTAAAGAAAAAATAACCCGCGACCTCATCGAAAAATCCGACAGTATTGCAAAAAACCTAAAATCAAAAGAAACTTTGATTTTTGAAAGAAATGATTTAAAAAAAGATGCTTCCGGAAGTTTTTACTTTGCTAGCAAAACCCTTTCAGCCAAATTATTGACCAGAGACACCAGAATTTACCGCTACAATAATTACCTCAGTATTCCGAATAGTAAACGGATAAATACCTACGATTTCATAAATGCGGCTGGTGGAAATGAGCTGATTTCCTATATTTCAGACTCATCCGGAAACAGGGTTTTGCTGTATTTTGAAGAACCTTCCAACTTTAATTATTGTGGAATGTGCGGAGCCAGCGAAGGGGAAAAAGGATACCGTGTTTTGTATTTTACAAAAGACTGGAATTATAAAAATTATGAAGAATTTCTTACCGAAAGCTGTTTGGGAAATATTTATGACACCAAGTTTACGAAAAGTAAAGATTCTAAAATATTAAAATTCAATATCCAGAAAAATACAACGTCTCCGGCTTATACTTTGACAGTTGACGTTAAAAATGCTTCTGTGAGAAAATCGAGATAACAAAAAAGAGCCATAAAGACTCTCTTTTTTATCTTGGTAATCTGCTTGCTCTTTTCAAAAGCTCTTTATTGATTTCGTTAATTAATTCCGGGCCTTCGTAAATGAATCCTGTGTACAGCTGAATTAAACTCGCTCCTGCATCCAGTTTTTCAATCGCATCTTTTGCTGTGTGAATTCCGCCAACACCGATGATAGGGAAAGCTCTGTTGCTTTTCTCAGAAAGAAAACGAATCACTTCCGTTGATCTTTTAGTTAATGGTTTTCCGGAAAGCCCTCCCGTTTCAGATTTATTTTCAGATTGTAAGCCTTCTCTGGA
>CBFGVN010000128.1:0-8373 GCA_965651845.1 uncultured Chryseobacterium sp.
TAAATCACAAACAAATAGAATTACTACAATATATGGCAAGCATATTTGATATTTTCCTTTAAGATTGATGTTTTATTTAAAATCTTCAATTCCTTTCTGTAAAAAATCTGCGTATATTTTTACATTGGGCTCATATGCCATAGGTTTTGAAAGTATGTTCCCAGTAGTATCTATTGCTACATAATAAGGTTGCGAATTGGTTTGAAATTTCGTGGTTTGAAAATCACTCCATTTATTTCCCAGTGTTTCAATTTTTTTTCCTGTTGTTTTCGAAATCGTCTGCTCTTTTTCAGGAAGAACTGTTGTGTCATCAACATAAAGAGATATCAAAACATAGTCGTTGTTTAATTTTTTCCAGACTTCCGGATCGCTCCAGACATTGTCTTCCATTTTTCGGCAATTGACACAGCTCCAGCCTGTAAAATCCAGTAAAATTGGCTTATTTACCGATTTAGCGTACGCCAATCCTTCATTATAATCATGAAAACAGTTTAAATTCTGCGGACAGCTCTGTGTATGTTTTGGGACGTCTGTTTGATTATTATTTGCACTCACTGTACTGCCCTGGTTCCATTCTTTATAAAAAGAAGGCGGAAGAAAACCACTCACCAGCTTTAATGGTGCACCCCATAATCCGGGAATAAGATATACAACAAAACTAAATATAAAAATGGATGAAATTAAAGAACTTACGGATACTTTTGACTGGCTTTCTTCGTCATTAATTTTTAATTTACCAATAATATATAAACCAAACAATGAGAAAATAACAATCCAGATCGCGATAAATAATTCTCTTTTTAAAAAACCCAGCTGATAAACCAAATCGAATGTGGACAAGAATTTAAGAGCCAATGCCAATTCCAAAAATCCCAAGATAATTTTGACTTTACCCAACCAACCACCGGATTTAGGCAGTTTCTTCAACATACTTGGAAATGCAGCAAACAGCATGAACGGGATGGAAAGCGCCAAAGAAAATCCGAACATTCCAACAGCGGGCCCGATGACATTTCCACTTACAGCAGCCTGTACCAAAAGACTTCCAATAATTGGCCCTGTACATGAAAAAGATACCAGTGCTAATGTAAATGCCATGAAAAAGATGCCTATTAATCCTTTTTTATCAGACATTTTATCAGATTTATTCAGCCACGAATTCGGTAATGTTATTTCAAAAACGCCTAAAAATGAAATGGCAAAGACAACAAAAATCAGAAAGAAAATTAAATTGACAATCCCATTGCTGGCTAAGGCATTCAGCGCATCCGGCCCTAATGTTAAGGTAATGGTAAGTCCCAGCATCACGTAGATAATAACAATAGATGCTGCATAAATAACTGCTTTATTCAAACCTCCATTTTTAGTAAAGATTGAATGAAATCTTCTCGCTTGGTGGTGCATCGAAAATACACAAGGTGTAAGCAATGCCAGAAACCCTCCTAAAAATCCCCCTAAAAAGATCCACAACAGATTGGTTTCTTCAGCCGGTTTTACCGAAATCTGATCCGGGACTTTATAATGTAAAGTGATATCTTCTGTTTCAGGAGGAAGACACATACTGCTTCCGCACGACATGTAGGTTACCGCTGCTTTTACCGTAATATTGCCCTTTGTTTTAGGGATTATTTTCTGCACAAAGACCACTTCATTTTCAAAATAATATAACTTCTGATTGTTAAAGGCTTCTTCGATACGCTCAAGCGGTTTGGGTTCTGTCACCTTTCCTATTAAAGTATACTGATCTGATGCAGAAATATCAAATGAAGTGGGCAACGGGCCGTCTGTGACTTTATTAAACTGACTGTTGATATGCCATCCTTTTTGTATCGCCGCAGTAAATTTTATCTGAAGTGTATCTACCTTTGCCTGTTCAACAGAGGCTTTCCATTTCACGGGATTATCCTGAATTTGCGCACTAGCATGAGTTATACCCATAAACAACAGGACGAGTATTGCCAGAATACTCATTAACTTTTGGTACATAATATTTAAATTTGAATATGTGAGAGAAAGGGTTTAATAATAAACCAAAAGCCACAAAGGAAAAACCGTTACTTTATCAAGCAAAGATGAGTTGTTGGGACCTCATCCGAAGAACGGATCTCCAATGTGGCAGAGTATAAAAATTAAGACTACTTTTTAGTAGAAAATTTCCCAGCATTCAGTAAATGCTTTAGAACACGGTAATTTGTTCTATTTCTGAATTTTATCCGGTTCAAAATCCAGAGAAACCGAATTCATACAAAATCTTTTGTAAGTAGGGGCTGGTCCGTCATCGAAAATATGCCCGAGATGTGCATCACAACGTCCGCACATCACTTCTGTTCTTACCATGTCATGTGATCTGTCTTCTTTATATCTTACGCTGGTTTTACGCAACGGTTCATAAAAGCTCGGCCATCCGCAGCTACTTGCAAACTTGGCATCTGACCTGAAAAGGATATTTCCGCAAGCTGCACAGTAATAAGTGCCCTTCGTTTTGCTTTTCCAGTATTTACCTGTAAAAGGACGTTCTGTATCATTTTCCCTTGCGACCAAATATAAATCCGGAGATAAAACTTTTTTCCATTCAGCATCAGAGACTTTCAGCCGTGTTGTATCTGTGGTTGAATAATACGGATTATGTTCATGCCCTTTTTCTGATTTTGCATTTTGTCCAAATGCACTTCCGGCAATCAGAACAAATAAAAAGCTAAAAATGAGGTTCTTCATCATTACATTCCAGTCGTTTCTTTTGCAAATTCTATTAAGCCATTACCATCAACATATCCTACATGACTGTCGATTACTTTTCCATTCTCATCAAGAATTATTAAGGTTGGCAAGCCTGTTATGCCCCATTTCTTGGTCAATTTAACTCCTTCGCCTTTTTCAACATCAATGCTCATATTGACAAAGTTTTTATTGAAATAATTTGCGGCTTTGGGATCTTTAAAGGTCGTTCTCTGAAGCTCTTTACACGGCCCGCACCAGGTTGCATAGGCATCAACAAAGATTTTTTTGTGATTTGCCTTAGCTTTGGCCAGTATTTCCTGATAATTTCCTTTATTAAAATTAATTTCCTTCTTTTGCTGAGCGGAGATATTTCCGGAAAATGCCAAAAGAAAAAAGAAGAAAAATAACAGGTAAGAATTGTTTTTTAAATTTCTCATAGAAAAAATTGATATTAAATTTAAATCCACTTGTAATTGAAAGGGGCATCGATGATTTCAAGATTTGTTTACAGATACATCGCATTATACCCATTATAATTTCACCCCTCTCAATTAACCGGCATTACTGCCTATATGCATTTCCAGCATTTTATTTTCCCTGCAGGTAAGACAATACCTGTTTTGAATGCTCGTCTCCCTTCATAAAATCACGGAACCTATACACGATTTTCCCATTTTTGTCGATGACAAAAGTTTCACGTCCGCTTAAGACCATATTGCCTAGATCTTCCTCTTTTACTCCAAATAAATTCAGAACTTTATTGTCCGGATCGCTTAACAGATCAAAAGGTAAATGTTCCTTCGTCTGGAATTTTTTATGACTTTCCACGGTTCCACTGTTGATACCAACTACCAAAGCATCTGCATCTTTATATTTTTCATAAGCATCACGGAAAGCACACGCTTCAGTTGTACACACCGGACTTTCATCCATTGGATAGAAAAAGATCACGATTTTCTTTCTTCCTAAATATTTTGCCAACTGAAAATCTTTACCATCCTGATTTTTCAAAGTAAACACGGGAACTTTGTCCCCTTTTTCCAAAGTTTTTTGAGCCAATGCTTCTGTAATACCCAATCCCATGAACAGTATTGTCAATAATAAAATAATGTTCCTTTTTTTTAATCTTATCATAGCTTTAAATTTTATAATTTTCTTTGTTTGATTTAAAATTGTTTTAAATTAAATGAGCTTCAGAAGTAATGTTGATTTTCAATGCTTTAGAAATTAAACAATTTTGTTCTGCTGCTTTTGTAATTTCTTCAAATTCAGCTTCGCTGATTCCCGGAACAGATCCCGTAATGGATAAATGCATTCCGCTGATTTCAAAACCTTCCATAGTAAGAGTAGCTTCCGTGTCCAGTATTGCAGGTTCGATCCCTTTTTCGGATAAGGCAAAACTAACCGCCATTGTAAAGCATCCTGCGTGTGCCGCAGCTAACAGCTCTTCCGGGTTGGTGCCTTTTTCCTCACCTGTAAATCGGGTTTTGAAACTGTAATTGGTTTGATCCAGGATTCCGCTTTGCGTGGTTAATTGTCCTTTACCTTCTTTTACACTGCCCTTCCATTGAGCATTTGCTGTACGTTTCATATTTTATCTTTTTTAAAATTTGTTTGCCATTATTGACATTACAAAGTTGCGAATCGAAACAGAGAAAGACTTTTTAAATAAGCTCAATAATTTGATGATTTAGACCAAAAAACATTCATCTAAATCATTAAAATCAAGAAAAATAGGCTATAAACTATCACAACCCTGAAGCATCATGCTACCAGGGCTGTAATCTGTTGAAAATAAAAATAACTGAAAAGGATTTGAAAATTAAAACGATAACAGTGAAGCACCAACGTTCACATAAGGAGAACTTTTTGTCTTACTTATGATCGATGCATTGTTATATCTTTCTCCGTCTCTGAACACTCTTGAAGCCAAAAAGTTATTGTATCCGCCACCTACGCTCACTACAATATTTTTAGCAAATACATATTCAAATGTTGCCCCGCTTTTCAGCTCGATTGTATTGTAACTAATTTTACCGTCGAGAAATTCATTGTAATGGTTGTAGAAAATGCTGTATGATGTCTGGTTGGAACCAACGGTAAACCACGCATTTTTAGAAACAGACTTTTTCAGATTTACTCCATTTGGAAGATCCACAATTAGCTCAAGTCCCGATAACGGAAATTTATGATAATAATTAACGATCGGCTCAACAGGCAATGGCGAAGAAGGATCGACCAACACCAACAGACCTACCGAAAAAGATGTATTTTCATTCTTTTTTATCGGTAATGTAAAACTTCCGTTAAAATTAAACCTTCGGATGGTACTGAAATTATCTGTAATTCCTCTCGCGACCAATGAGTAAACAATAGCATGATTAAAAATCCTGTCGAATCTGGAATAATTTAAGGCCAGATCAAAGGTATTTTTATCAGACTTCAAAGGATAAAGCTTTCCGGACTCGGATTCATTGATAATATCTTTAAGCTCTGTAGAAGTATAGGTATAATATGCCGTCGCCGAAAGTGAGTTATTGCGCCATCGAACGGTCGGAGTATTAAAAAAAGTACTGATACGCTCTGTTTTTACTTTTCCTTGGGCAAAATTCTGGTCATTAATTTTAGCATTAAAATCGCTGTAACCATAGCTGTTGAAGGAAACTCCGAATTGCCTTAATGCCGGATATTGCATTGCCAGTTCTTTTTTGTCTGTTCCTGTCGTGTCCGCAGCAGGATGTATCGACGATATGCTGACCATATTCTGTGCTTTTAGCCCGCAAGTCCCGATTATTACATGTAATAGAATGAATTTGAATTTCATGTTTGAATTATTAAAGAATCTTTATTCGTATTTTCATTAAATCATTATTATTCTTCAATATAAAGTGAAGCTGCTTCTTTGTTGATCTTCTTTTGCTTAATAAACTGATAAACAGAACCTGCAATAAAAAGAAGGAAAAGAACAAGAAGTGTCTGACCAATGATGGGATCTTTAATGTCTTTCGCTAGCGGATGACCAATTGGAACCCTTGTAAATGTTTCATTAACAGTAGGTACAAGAGACAGAAAAAAGCTGAATGACAGTAAGAAATTCTCAAAGTATCTTGCTTTTCTGCTTTCTTTTTTATTTGAGAATAAATAGTATGCAATTACAATTAATACAATGATAAATAGCGAAAACACATGGCCTGCATTAAAACCTCCATGTTTTGAAATACCCAACGCCGTAACTGAAGTTACTAAAGTCGCATAAAAATATACTTTCCCAGAGAGCATTCCAAGACTGATTTTGCCATATCTTATGAATCCGATGATCGCTCCCACAATTGCCGAAATACCTATAATGGTATGAAAAATACCTAAACCTGATAAACCCATTTTTGTTTTATTTTAATATTTATATTCAACTAAAAGCTCTGTTTAACAGAGATTCCTTTTCCTGAAAAGGAACAATACAAAGTTGCGACAGATACACGAAAATGGTTTTGGGATTTGGTTCAGATATTTGAGATTTTGGTTCAAAAAAAGCATTCCTAATTGTATTCAGAAATGCTCTTTTTATTTTATTTTTGACGCAAAGATTATAATTTCTTTCCGCGTTATTTTTAGAAGGCAAAAGCAAATAAATTTGCTTCGCGAAGCTTGAAGATAGAGCTTAGTCAAATCAACTTGTTGATTCTTCTTTGCTCACTTCAATAAAATTTACTAATAATAAAAACTTTGCGTTGAAAAAACAGCATTGATTTTTAGAACATTCAAGTGAAATTTAAATAGGGTTTATAAATTCTAGATTACTCTATTCTTATTTACCTTTTTGCTCCTGGCGATAACTGGTGGGAGTACTATGGTATTTATCACTAAAGCTTTTGGTAAATGTAGCAAGATCATTAAATCCGCAGTCAAACGCGATATCGGTAATTCTTTCGTCGGATATTAAAAGTAATTCGGCAGCTTTTTCAAGCTTTTTGTTTTTGATATAACTTGCAGGTGTATCGTTATATAGCTTCGCAAATTCTCTTTTAAAGGATGATACACTCAGATTATTTTGTTCCGCCAACTGTTCGATGGTTAATTGTGAAAATAAATTAGCTTCAATAATCTGCTTAAATGAATACGTTGTTGGTGAAAAAAGCTGTGACAAAATCAGCTGAATGGAATCGGCATTCTGAGACTGCGCCAGCAATAATACAATTTCTTTTAATTTGAGAATCAGAATATCTTCATTTACGAGCGAAGGATTTTCAAAATAGAAAAGCAAACCCTCAACGTATTTCTTGATGAGAAAATCATTATTTATTTTTTCATTCGATTTATTTGAAATGACATTCTTCGGTTTTTGCAGAAGCGACGGCAATTCTCTGTCATAAATTTTCTTTAAAATATCCGGATAAAAAGTAACAATAACAATCTGACAGTTATCTTCCGGCTTAGCATTATGAATTTGCTTTCCGGAAGTTATACAATTCAGAAAAAGTGCATAATCTGTAGGAATATTGATCTCCTCATCATCTACCTGATATTGAAATTCACCCTTTAAAACGTACAGAAAACAAGCCTGCTCAGCAACCGGAAAATCAAATTTGAAAGGCGCTGTGAGATCGATTCTCTGCATCATCGGTTTCCCAAATAATTCGTACTTCTTGTAGTCGTTTACCATAGTTTTTTAATTTATTCAAGCAGGAAATGAATATTTTCATCAGTTCTGAATGATAATTATTACTCAAATTTTGGTCAAATATATATTATTTCTTTTTTGATCAAATAGAAAATTGATTTATATTAATTATCATAACAATATATTAGTGGATACCAGATTATTTTTGTGGTTATACTTTCATTATATACATCAATTTTCAAACAAAGATTTATTTAGTTTTCCTTTTCTTGATCATTAACAAGAACTAAAAAGAGATTCAACGTAAAACTTATTTAGGACTGGTCTTGATCATAAATATAATAATAGGTGTAAAGTATGTCTCTTTTTAAACACAAATTTTGTCTTTATACATATTTGTCTTGATATCTTATGCAGAGTATTTTTTTTATCAATATCTTAGATAAGAAGTCATTTTTATTCCGAATCTCTATCCAAATGTCCCAGCCATTTCAATGGCGAATAAGTATCTCCTATGCAGAGCTTTAGGATCTGTGCATTGTTCTTTTCAAAGTTCTCACTGTTGCTGAGGATGATCACTGCTCTTCAGCTTTCGGGAAAAGCAACAGCATAATTCTTGTTGGCGTCACCGTGCCCTGTATGGAAGAAGGCTTTACCAAAAGGCGAATCGAACAGTCCTACTCCTAATCCCCAGGCAAGATGAATGGCATCGTTTTCAGTGGTAATGCTGTCTTTCAAAGGACCGAAGCCCCTCTTACTCTTTACCATGATCTGTGGCTTAAGCATCTCAAGATAAGCTTTTCCGGATAAGCCTTTCTTTTTCATCAGGTTGATTACAAAATTCGCATAATCATCTGCGGTAGTAGACATGGAGCCGGCAGCCCTGCTGCTTTCCCTTCGTTCCGAACCGTATTTCTTTCCATCTTTAAAATAAGCATTTGAGAAATTGTCTTCAAATTTACTTTGCCAGATCATAACTGTATGTGACATCTTCAAAGGGCCAAAGACTTCTTCCCTTGCAATATCCTCAAGTTTCT
>CBFGVN010000129.1:0-8373 GCA_965651845.1 uncultured Chryseobacterium sp.
AACTTATAATTATGAAATAACGATCACTCAGGTTTTTACCCGTCCGCAAGGATATACAGTCCAGCGTTTTTCCTATTATGAGTCGAAAACAGGAAATAGTTTATACATCATCAAGTCCAGATATACTGTGGATATTTCTCTTCAAAAATCATGGCTGGATAATAAACTCAATACAAAATTAAGTTTTAATAATATTTTCGATTCATACGATCAAAGGCTGGAATTCAGGCATAAGCAGATTATGGATAATCGTTTTACGCATTGGTGGGACAGCCAGCGTCTGATTTTTAGTTTGAGTTATCAGTTTGGAAGTTCAGACTATCAGAAAAAAGAAATACAGAAAACTGAAGAGGAAAACAGAACGAGATAAAATAAAACCTGCTTTTTGGAAGCAGGTTTGGTGTCTATTTTAAATTATGGACATTGACATCTGTCGCATGTCCAAAGTGTACAGGCTCCGGTTTCGTAGTCCCATTCGCAACAGCGCTTTGAAGAAACTCCTCCTCCCATGATTGATTTTTGCTGTTCTCTACCTAATTTTTGTGCGTTTTTCAGCACGGCTTTTTTTGTGCTCATGATTTTGGTGTTTTGATTGTTAATGGTTTAAGTTTTAATTTTTGCAAAAACTATATCACTAATATATGAATTTTAAATTAATATGAATTAAATTTTAATGCTAAATAATTAAAAAACAATATATTGAAGGTGAAATTATCTGAAGAAACACAATATTCAAGTGAATAAATCTTTGGGGAGTTCAATGAACTTGAGTAAAAATCTATAATATGGATATTTTACAGAATAAAATTTAATTATCACCCTAAAAATGATACAAAAGTTTCCCAAATAGAGCCCTTTACTTATATTTGCATCATTGCATAAATCTTTATGAAACTAAACATTAAAAATGAAACGGGGAGGCTGAGATCAGTAGTTTTAGGTCAACCCAATTCAATGGGGCCGGTTCCTACTTTAGAGGAAAGTTATGACGCGAAGTCGTATTACTCGATCGAACACAATATTTTTCCTAATGAAGAGGATATCATCAATGAGAAGAACGCTTTTGAAGCTGTTTTAAAAAAATATGACGTAGAAGTTCTTCGTCCGAGCATTATTAAAGATTACAATCAGGTTTTCGCAAGAGATGTAGCCTTTGTGATTGATGATAAAATGATCATTTCAAACGTAATTGCAGACAGAGCGGATGAGCAGGATGCCTATAAAAAAGTTTTTGAAAAAGTTGCCTGGAGAAAAATTATTAATCTTCCGGAAACAGCTCATATCGAAGGAGGCGATGTAATTGTCTGGGACGATTTTTTGTTTATCGGAACATGTTTCAGTGAAGATTACAGAAGTTATAAAACTGCCAGAACAAACGAATATGCGATCGAAATTCTTAAAGAATATTTTCCCAAAAAAAGAATCATCGATCTGGAATTAAAGAAAAATGATAAGATTCCATACGAAGGAATTTTACATTTGGATTGTACTTTCAACCCGATTGGTAAAGATAAATGTATTATTTACAAAGATGGTTTTGTGGATGAAAGTGATTACCGTCTGATCATCGATATTTTTGGGGAAGAAAACTGCTTCCATGTGACAGCTGAAGAAATGTTTGAAATGTTCCCGAATATTTTCTCAATTTCCCCTGAAGTTGTGGTTTCCGACAAAACGTTTACAAGAATGAATAATCATTTAAGAAACGAATGGGGAATGACGGTCGAAGAAATCCCTTACAGAGAAATTTCTAAGATGGGAGGTTTGTTAAGGTGCTCGACGAGGCCGCATGTTAGAGAGTGATTTGAGTAGGAGTGTTTTAGGGTGAGTGTTTTAGAGTGAGAGTGTTGGAGAGATTTAGAGTCTGAGAGTTTTTAAATCTTTCAATCTTTTAATTTTTAAATCAAATACAAAATGCAAACAACAGATACAGTTTTAATGATAGAGCCGATTGCATTCGGTTATAACGCCGAAACGGCGAAAAATAATTATTTCCAAGTTGAGCAGACAGGTTCTGATATTCAGTCAAAAGCTTTGGCGGAGTTCAATACGTTTGTCGGAAAATTAAAAAGCAAAGGGATTAATGTGATAACCATCAAAGATACATTAGACCCTCACACTCCGGATTCGATTTTCCCGAATAACTGGGTAAGTTTTCATAATGACGGGAAAGTGGTTTTGTATCCGATGTTCGCGTCAAACAGAAGAGTGGAAAGAAGGGATGATATCATTGAAAGCATCAAAAATCAGGGATTTGAAGTCTCGGAAATTGATGACTGGTCTTTTCCTGAAACACAAGGGCATTTTCTGGAAGGAACGGGAAGTATGATTTTCGATCACGATAATAAAATCGCTTACGGTTCGGTTTCTTTACGACTGGATGAAAAATTATTCAGGGAGTTTTGTGAAAAGTATGGCTTTACACCTGTGGTTTTCCATTCTTATCAAACAGTGGGTACAGAAAGACTTCCGATTTATCATACCAACGTAATGATGTGTGTAGCCGATAAATTTGTCGTGATTTGTCTTGATTGCATCGACGATGAACTGGAAAGAGAAAAAGTAATCGAAACGATTAAAAATTCCGGAAAAGAAATCATCGAAATCTCTGAAGAGCAAATGCAGCAGTTCGCCGGAAATATGCTTCAGGTTCAAAACAAGGAAGGCGAAAAATTTCTTGTTATGAGCCAAACGGCTTACAGATCTTTAACTTCCGAACAAGTTTCAAACATTGAAAAATACTGCGAAATCATTTATTCGGATTTAAGTACGATTGAAGTAAACGGCGGAGGAAGTGCACGTTGTATGCTCGCTGAGGTTTTCTTGCCGAAAAAATAATATATTTGCGAAAAATATTTAATTGAAACCATTATCAAGCAAAGGTTTACATATTCTTCTGACTTTGGAAACAGAGTCAGAAGATTTGTTATTAAACAGTAAAGGTTTTTTAAGTTTTATTGAGGGGATTTTAGCCACGAAAGACGTAGAAATTGTAGGAGTAACCGATCATGTTTTTGAAAATCAAAGTTTTACTTCTGCAGTTTGTTTGAAAGAATCTCATTTGTGCATTCATACCTGGCCGGAATTTAAACAACTGACCTTTGATGTCTTCCTTTGTAATTATATGCAGGATAATACGGAAAAAGTAGAGCAGATTGCAGATGAGGTAATCGGGTATTTCAATGCCGAAATTATTCAAAAACACAAAATTTACAGATAAAAAATGCATTATACGTGTCCCTTATGTAAGACCGAGAATAAGATTGATGCCAGTTTTCATACTGTAGAATATGTCTGCAAATCATGTTCTAATCTTATTGATGTCAGCAAAAACACATCTACAAAAGTTGTAAAAAAACCGATAGAAAATGTTGTCCTGGAAATCGGTCAGCAGGGAATTATCGACGGAACAGCATACCGAGTTACAGGAATTATCATCAGAAAATATGGTTCCAGCATTTTTTGGAGAGAATATTATTTAAAAGATGATAAAGGAAACAATGCTTTTTTGAGTGAGAGTGATGGCCATTGGGTTTTTCTGCATCCGATTAATAAAGAAGATGTAAAGAGAAAATCTTGGAATACTATAATTGTAGAATACCAGACTGTAAACTATCGCCGATACGAAACTACAGAATGCCACATTCATGCAGCAGCAGGATTTTTTGAAGATAAATTGGATTTTGGAATTTCTACTTACAAAGAATATGTGAATGGAACTCAGATGATCTCCGAAGAAAAGTCAAATAATGAAACACAATATTTTTTCGGACGGCATATTTCAAAATACAAAGTTAAAAGAGCTTTCAATATTCCAAATCTTCCAAATTATATAGGAATCGGGATTGTTCAGCCTTATTATTTTAATATTAAACAATTAATAAATATTTTTTGTGTTGTTGCCCTTTTAATTTGTTTGCTGCAATTATATGTTTATACAACACGAAGCAATTATCCTGTTTTTGAACAATCCATAAGATTTGAAGAGGTAAAAAATAAGGAAATAGTAAGCAAAAGCTTTACTCTTTCAGGTGGCTCTGCGCCTATGAAGGTGAAAGTTTTTTCCGGGGTTGACAATTCCTGGGCGAATGTTCAGCTTAGTCTTGTGAATGAAAAAACAAACGAAGTCGTTTACACTTCCAAAGATATCGAAGAATATCATGGCGTTGAAGGTGGTGAAAGCTGGTCGGAAGGAAGTAAAACGGAAGAATTTAATCTTTGTGGAGTATCTTCCGGAAAGTATCATTTCCTGATTTCTGCAGAAAGACAGGAAACTATTGACAATACTGTACCCTCGTCTACTTACACTTCACCCGACGGAACTGTGACCATAAAAAGAGAAAATACGGGACTTATCAATGTAGTCAACAACAGTACTTTTGAATCGGTGATGTTTGGTGATCTTAAAACTTTGGAAAGTGATCAGACAGGAACAGGAAATATGGTAAGAAAGGCATTTGAAGGGAAAAGTTTAGACTCACTTTTAAATATAAATGCAGAGCCTCTTCCATCTGTTGCAGAACCCGTCACTTCTTCCAATTATATTGACATTAAAGCAACATGGCTTCCGGTATCTTTCTGGAATTTCGGAATTATTTTAGTTCTTATGATTGTTTTCTTCATAGGCTGCTATTGGGGGAGATATCTTTTCAATGTTGCAAAATGGAAAAACAGTTCAAATTCACCATATCCTCAATCTTAAATTATGGCAAATATTATTAATTATATTAAAGAAAATTGGTTTTTGTGCCTTATCGGTGGGATGTTTCTGAGTTGGTTTGTGTATCTTACCTATTCGGGAAATCAGGTGTGCGACTGTGCAAAAACCGAAACCTACAGAGACGGAACTACAAGGCATCATTCTTCAGGAGTGGGCTATTACAGATACTATCACAAATAAAAATATAAACTATGGATCAGATTAATTTATTACCAATAATCAACTCAATATTATACTCATTTTTAGGAATCGCTATCTTGCTGGTGTGCTATTTTATTATTGAAAAATTAACGCCGGAAAGAACATGGCATGAGATTTCAAAAAATCAGAATGTGGCACTGGCTATTATTTTCGGGGCGTTCATCATTGGGATTTCCATTATCATAAGCGCAGCAATTCATGGATAAGAAGAGGATTCCTCTTGAACTTTTGCTGCTGTTTGCGGTATTCGTCATTGCAACTTGCGGACTGATCTACGAATTGGTTGCGGGAGCTTTGGCGAGCTATCTTTTGGGAGATTCTGTGAAGCAGTTTTCTTTTATCATTGGGGTTTATCTTTTTTCGATGGGGGTAGGTTCTTATTTTGCAAAATATATTAAAGGAAACCTGATTGATAAGTTCGTGGAAATAGAAATTCTCGTCGGAATCGTTGGAGGAATAAGTTCTGTTGTTTTATTTATTTTGTTTAATACTTTAGCGCATTTTGAAGCGGTCTTATATCTTTTTGTCTTTTTTACGGGATGTTTGGTCGGCGTGGAAATTCCGTTGCTGATGAATATTTTAAAAGACAGAATTCAGTTTAAAGATTTGGTTTCAAATGTTTTCGCTTTCGATTATATCGGGGCTTTACTGGCTTCTATTTTATTTCCATTGGTTTTAATTCCTAACTTGGGAATTGTAAAAACGCCTTTGTTTTTTGGATTAATTAATATTTCAATTGCCATATTTCTATGCTTTTATCTTAAAAAAGAGCTTTCAAAACCGGTTTCACTAAAGATAAAAGCAATTACAGCCTTCATTTTTTTAGTGTTTCTTTTCATTTTTTCGGATAGAATTTTATCCTATTCAGAAGAAAAGCTATATGGCGAAAATGTTGTTTATACAAAAAGTTCACCTTACCAAAGAATCGTTTTAACGAGGAATAATCGTGAGTTTCGTTTATACTTAAACAATAATCTGCAGTTTTCTTCCACCGATGAATATCGTTATCATGAAGCATTGGTTCATCCGGCAATGTCGATGGCAAAAAATATAGAAAATGTATTGATTTTGGGTGGTGGAGACGGGTTTGCGGTTCGTGAAGTGTTAAAATATAAAGAAGTAAAAAATATTACATTAGTTGATCTGGATGGAGAAATGACTAATTTTTTCAAAACGAATCAGACGATGCGTGAGCTGAATCAAAGTTCTTTATCCAATTCGAAAGTGAAGATCATTAATAAAGATGCTTACATTTGGGTTAAAGAAAACAAACAAAAATTCGGGGTCATCATCATCGATTTTCCTGATCCTTCCAATTACAGTCTGGGAAAATTGTATTCTTTACAGTTTTATAAAGAATTGGAACGACTTACAACCCCTGATACAAAGGTTGTAGTACAAACGACTTCACCTTATTTTGCTCCGAAATCTTTTTGGTGCATCGAGAAGACAATCAATCAGATATTTCCGTTCACAAAAGCATATCACACTTATGTTCCGTCATTCGGAGAATGGGGGTTTTCGATGGCTTCTTTTGAGCCGATTAATAACAGGATTTACAGAAGGCTTCCAGATTTAAAATTTTACGATTACAATTTTTCTCAACTTTCATATTTTACCAAAGATATGAAAGGAAAGGATATAGAAGTCAATCGATTGGATAACCAAATTTTAGTACGATATTTTGATGAAGAGTGGGGAAAAGTACAATAATGGTATAAATAATTTACTATATTTGTATCATAAATTGATACTTAAAATGTGAAATTATGATAGCTGAAATTAAAAAATATATAGAGATACAAAACAGCATCGATTTAATTCTGAAACAATCTCCTTTTAAAATTTCTTATATCATTGAGAAAACAGGGATCAAAAAACCTACTTTTTTTAAGAAAATGAAAGAGAAAAGATTCACTTCTGAAGAATTACTTGCTATTGCTAAAGTAATGGAGCCTGTTTATAAAAATGAAACGCATGAAGAAATTTTGGAATCATTGAAAAGATCAGAAGAAGATTTCAAAGAAGGAAGAACTGTTTCTTATCATGAATTTATAAAAGCTAAACGAGAGTCTTTAAAAAAATTAGGAGACAGTGAAAGTTAATATTTCTGTTGAAGCTCAACAGGACATTAATGATATTGAATCTTATCTTTTGCAAAAATGGAATGAAAGAGTAGTTCTCAAATTTTTCGATCTGTTAGATAATGCCATTGCAATTTTGGAAACAGGAAATGTACATTTTGAAAAATATAGAGATACAGATTTTATGAAATATTTGGTAACAAAACATAATTACATTTATTTATGATTATCAGGGTGATGTACTCAGGATCCATCGAATCATCAATAATTTTCAAAACCCTGATGAAAACTACGAAAGTCTTTCAAAATACTAATTAAATTTGCCAAACTCCACAAATAATTTTACCCGCAAAGATTTCCTTAAAACAATGTTTTTGGGCAGTTTGATGCTTCCTTTTTTACAATATTGCAGTAAGAAAGGAAAGTCACTTTTATTAAAAATCACGGGAACCAATTATGTCCTCGGACACAAGCTTTGGGCTAAAGATTTTCCGAAATCTACAGAAGAAATCCATACAAAATATCTCATAGTAGGAGGTGGAATTTCCGGGCTTTCGGCATGTAGATTTTTTAGTCAGAACCATGAAAATGATTATTTGCTGCTGGAAATGGAAAATCATTTAGGAGGAAATTCATCCAACGGACAAAATAAATTTTCAAAGTTTCCTCTCGGAGCACATTATCTTCCGTTGCCTAACAAAGAAAATACGGAAATCATCGATTTTTTAAAAGAATGCAATATTTATCAAGGCGATGATGAAAACGGTGAACCGATTTTAGATGAATATCAAATGACTTTTCCACAGCAGGAAAGATTATTTTTCAAAAATTCATGGCAGAATGACATTGTTCCGCAAAACGGTATTTCAATAGAAGCAAAAGATGAATTCGACCGATTTTTCAAAATGATGGATGAATTCCGTGAGAAAAAAGATCAGGATGGAATATATTGGTTTACCATTCCAGTTGAAGATTCTAGTAAGGATTCTGAAGCAACTCAATTAGAAAAAATAATTTTTAAAAGTTTTCTCATTAAAGAAAATTTTCAGTCGGAGGAACTGCTTTGGTTGCTGGATTATTCCTGTCGAGACGATTATGGCTTAGGGATCGATTATGTTTCAGCGTGGGCAGGCATTCATTATTTGGCAGTCAGTCAAAATAACTGGAGCCAAAAATATAAAGATCAGGTTTTTACCTGGCCGGAAGGAAATGCAAGATTGGTAAAGCATTTTTCAAAATATACGAAAGGAAAGAACTTAACGAAAAACTTAGTTTTTGATGTTAAAATTAATGATAAGGTTGAAGTTTTGAGTTTTGATAATACTCAGAAAAAGACCAAGAAAATTATTGCTGAAAAGGTTTTATTTG
>CBFGVN010000130.1:0-8331 GCA_965651845.1 uncultured Chryseobacterium sp.
TAACCTGCGTAATTTTTACGCAGGTATTCTTTCTACCTGGGTAAAATTTACCCACCTTATTGTAGCACCTGCGTAAAATAGATATAGGTTATGCTCCGACGTGAGTAAAATAAATACAGGTCAGTCTATTTTCTTTGCTTCCTACCAATCGGCTCTTTTTTCTGTTAAAATCGAAAATCACTTAATTTAATTATAACATATTGATTGTCATTGTTTTTGTGTTGTTGTAGTTCAATTTTTCAGAGCTCTGAAAAAATAAGAAGCTCGTAATAGCAAGATGTGTCTTTGTACGTACAAACTTTTCAAGTTTTCTCCAAAGACATCTTGCCTTTTTTGCAAAAAGGAGGAAAAACTTCGGAACTCAGTTTTTATTTTTCAGAAATTTTTAAAGAATTCCAGATTAACCCAGTATATTCTTTTTTAATCTTTGGATGTTCTAGATGATTCCAGAATATTCTTATATGAGTTAAACATACTCATTACTATTGACTTCTTGTTATTTTAGTACTAATTTGCCTAAGAATTTTCAATCTAATTATTAAGTACTAATGAATAACAATGGAAAAAGAAGAACGTATTTTCATAAGGATTTCAAAATACCAAAAAGAGAACTGGAAAAAAATCTGTTTGGAGAAACAAACTTCATTGACGAGACTAATAACCAACTCAGTAGAAAACAGGATTTTTGATGGTGAAAGAAGAAAGATATTAAGATTCATTGAAAATCAGGATAATATATTTACAAAAATTGAAACCAATATCAACCAGGTAGCAAAAATAGCCAATACTCAAAAGTTGATCCGTGATGAAGTGATGGAAAACTTCCGGGAACAATTACAAATAATTTTAGAACTCAAAAAACAGCAAAATGAAATTTTTATAAAAATCTATTCATTAATAGCACGCAAAACTTAAAACTATACTCTCAGTTATTCTTTTGACACAGAATAGAATATACTCAACACTATTTTGGAGTTGTTTATCATTATATCTTTTTTAAAATTACCTAGGCAAGATATAATATTTTTAGAGAAGCTTTTCGATAAATGTTTTTCTAAAAACTGGGTAAGGATTTGTTGAAGTTAATTTAAACGGAAAGGAGTAATAACCCCAATTGTTGTGGAGAATCAATGTTAGAGCTTCCTTTTTGCTGGCTCCCGTTTCTTCGAGAATAGCCTTAAATTCATTTAAGAAGATTATTCTTCTACCATTTCTAAAATTAGCAAGAATCTTTAACTCCAATTTTTTATTTATTGGGCCTTCTACAAAATATTCAAAGGAACGCAGTTTACAAGAAAGAAGTAAGCCAAAACCATATTCTTGACAATAAGATAGTAATTCTTCGATATTCCTGTGGACTCCGGCATCCATTAGAGATTCGAAGCTTCCCTTAATTTCAGCTATAAATGAACAGCCATTATTTAAAAGAACAGCGAAGTCAGGGGTATATAGATACTGTTTCTTATTTTTTATATATTTAATTGTGACAGGTTGTTCAACATAAGCTGTAACTAAAGAAGAAGATTCCAGTTGTTCAATAAATTCCAGTTCTGCCCCCGATTCATATTGAATTTCTTTTTTCATTTTTTCACTGTAGAATATGCCTGACTTATATCTGATGTCAGCTTTAACAATTCTTTTAGGTTCAATTTCATTAAAATGAGATTTTTCCCACGTTTTGATTTTATCAAACCAAATCACATTTGAACTTAAAAATCGAATAAAGTGTTCATCTTTTTCTTTTTTTTCTTTGCTTGTTGATCAAGTCGACGATATTCCCTTTTAAATGTATTCGATAGAGATTCGCAATAGTCTAAAGTTTCTTGAAGATTTTTTTTAAATGGCAAACATGTGCAGGCTATTACTTTGACAATTTTTAGGATTGGAAGATCACTTATTTCTAGCAGACAAAACCGTACTGTAGTTTTAAAAATATCATTTTGATCACTTGCAATTGCATAATTCTGAATGATAGTTTTCATCTCCTGAATTGGATCAGGTTGGGAAGGATTTCTCAATTTTTTTAGTGCTTTCACGCTTATTTGTCTTATTCGTTCGGAGCTTACCTTTAGTTCTAAAGCCAAATCGAGCTTCATGTCAGTTTTAGGATCTTCGAAATCATATAATTTTAATAAAACATAAGCTTCCCTCTCTGTTAGCTTTTTCTTTCTTAAAAGAGATTTATTATGCAAACAGTTAAAAAAAAGATTTAAAAATTTAAGTCCTATACTGGTCATTCTCTTATAATAACTACTTTGTTTGATAAAAAAGGTAATTAATAGTTTTACTCAATAAATTTATGAATTTAAATTTATTGAGAGTCTATATCTTTGAGGCAGAGTGTTTTATCTCAAGATAAGAAACTATATATTCAATGCTTTGTAATAATTAGAAACAAAGTTGATATCTGGCGGACCTATTTTTCATTCAAACTATAAAATCTAAATTACTTTAATTAATTCTTATTTATTATTTATGAATAATGTTTTCTAAAAAGGCAGTCAATGTCGATAGATTTCAGATTTAATAAATCGCTTCATAACATTGTACAGTGTTTGAGGTTTCCAATGTGCTATAAATCCGGGAGAAAGTATTTAAAGGTTAATATGCAATATAAACCCAGTCCCTCGTATACTTTCAATTTTTATCCGGTTGTCAGATTCAAAAAGTTTACGAAGACGTCCTATATAGACATCCAGGCTTCTGCCGTTGAAATAATCGGCCTGCCCCCATAGCTTTTCCAAGACTTCTTCACGGCTTACGATCTTGCCCGGATTGCGGGACAGTAATTCCAATATACCAGTTTCCTTTTTAGTAAGAAGCACCGAACTGTTTTCTGAATAAAGTTTTAGTTGAGAGGGTTCAAAAGTGAAGCTTCCGATTTCTAAAATGGTATCTTTTGGAGGTATTGATGATTGGCTCCGTCTAAAAATGTTCTGCACACGCAGTATCAATTCATCTGCATCAAACGGCTTCATGATATAATCATCTGCTCCAAGTGATAACCCTTTGAGTACATCTTCTTTTTGCTTTCTAGCTGTAAGAAAGAGAAACGGCATCTGCGGATATTTCTTCCGGATAATTTCTGCAAGAGAAAAGCCATCCCGATCAGGCAGCATGACATCGAGAACAGCTATATCAAATAAAGTTCCTTCCAATACAGATAATGCGGTGGTATTATCCGGAACAAGAATAACTTCAATACCCTGTATGCTTAGGTATTTACTTAATAAACGTCCCAGATCTGTATCGTCCTCAACTAAAAGCAGCCTAATTTTTTCCATAAGGTAAATGTATAATAAATGTGCTTCCTCCTTTTTTATTTACTATATAGGTAATATTTCCACCAAGCTCTGCTGCCTGCATCCTACAAAGATATAATCCTAATCCGAGGCCGCGAATATGTTTCCCGTCCTCTCTGGGCACACGGAAAAACTTTTGGAACAGATATTTCTGATAAAGGGGCGAAACTGCTTTGCCTTCATCTTCTACTGTGATAAAAACCTGATCAGACATGATTCCGTATTGTACCTTTATTGGAGTTTGTGGAGGTGTATATTTAATGGCATTGTCAATAAGATTAGCCAGAATACCCAATAAGAGATCAGGGTCCGTTTGTATTAGAACCTGATCATTTCCTGAGCGTGAAAACGGCCTGCCTGCGTTCACTACCATGCGATCGGCATCATCAATAAGAGTACTTAAAGCTGTTTCTTTGATCTGCGGCATTCCCCAAGGTTTGTCCATGGCACTGTTCAGTACGCTGTCCATAATCCGTCTGATCCTGTTGTGCTGATCATTTAATTGATCCAGCAGTTCATTATGCCAACCCTCATCCAGACGAGCTTCAGGTGTCCGTAATGATTTTACGGCTACTCCTGCGGAAGCCAGTGGAGTTTTAAGCTCGTGGGTCATATTGTTAGCAAAACTGGTCGTGATATCAGCAATTTTCTTCTGTTTAATCAAGGCTCTGAATACAAGGAAAAATAAAGTAAGAACGGCGAGGATGAGAACACTGCTGTCGATGATGGTAAGGATCATTCTTTTATAGACATTTCTGTCCCAATGGCTGGCATAAATTAAAGACTGAGTTACTATTTCCAGCCGGTAATTTACGGGATGAGCGGAATTATTTTTATGTATACTGAATCCCAATTTTTGAAGTCCTTCTTCCAATTCTACTTTCTTATATTTATTTTTTCGTAAAGCCGGGGTCAAATAAAGTGGAACCGATTGCCTGGACAACAAAGTATCCGCTTTGTGATCAGTATAAAGGATGATCTGTGGATATTGAAGCACATAACTAATTCCTTCCATAGCACAACAATTTCCCAGCTGACTTTTTAAAATGGTATTTTCGGTTGCTGTTATTTGAGTTATTGTATGTTGAAAATTACCGAAGTCAGGACGCTTTGCGGATGCCAGCTCACTTTTTAAACGCACTAAAAGTTCAGCTAGTACCTTATGATTCAATGAATCAGACAAATATTGAGTTTCATTGATTTTTTCCCTTATCTGCTGAATATATACGCGCTCTTCAAGCCGAAAACTGTTACGCACCAATCTATATTGTATAAAACATAATATCAGCCATACGATTAAACAGCCGGCAAAAAGCAGCCATATTTTTTTTGAAAAAGCCATGTGTAAAAATATCAAATATCTGATACCCTGACAATGCAGGTAAAGTTTTTAACCTTCATTTCACCTACGTTTAGCATCATTTAACTTAGAATGGAATTCTATTTTAATTTCTTTGCATTAAAGATTTAGTTGATAGAAGTCAATACTAATTTTTACTGAAGTAATTAGTTTTATGTAATATAAATGATATAAAACTGTTGTTTAATTAAAACCATTGTGGTTTAATGAGAAGAATTATAAAAATACTGAAATATTTGTTGGGGTTCATCGTAGCTTTAGCAGGTATTGCAGTATTGTATTTTTACATTAACAATAGAATATTTTTGGAAAATGCTGATCCCTTATACACAGAATATCTGAAGAAAAACAAACTTGAGATCGACGGAGGAATTTCTGGTGACTTTTTTGACCATACTTTTTTTGATTCTGATGTTTTTCTGTTCGGAGAAATACATGGTTTTGCCATTAATCAGGAGCTAGATGGGGATTTATTGTTGTTTTTGCATAAAAAAACAAGATTAAAAAATTACCTGGCTGAAATGGATAGCACTGCTGCAGGGAAGCTAAACAGGTTTCTCCACCAGGAATCAAAAGATACACTATTATTGAAAGAATTAGTGCGTGATATTGAGAAAAGTATTCCACAGCAGGCAGGTAAAGAATTGTACACAAAATGGTCCCGGATTTATGACTATAATAAAACATTACCTGATTCACTGAAGATTGTTGTTTGGGAGATAGATCAGCCTTCTGGAAAAAATACTATTGTTTCCAGAGATTCAGCTATGATGATTAATTTTAAAAAGATTGTTCGGGACAATCGATTATCTGGAGAAAAATTCTATGGACAATTCGGATTGTTTCATGTATTGCAATCTACACCGGCGAGTAAAGATGCTCCCTTGGCTAAACGGTTAAAAGATTCCGGTCTTAAAGTAACCAGTTTTGTAAGCTATACATTAGGCAGTGAAATGTACATGCCAAAAGGACACGGGATTCCCGTTCCGGAAAACGGAAAAATACCTGTTATGAATGCAGATGGGCCTCTCATGACGGTAAAGGGAATCATGGATCTGAAAGAAGCGTCAGGAACTGCTAAAAAAACATTGTTTAATCTGAGAAATCCTGGCTCTCCATATGATCACTCTCTCAGACTTTTACAAATTAAAAATGTTTTTGGGGATAACATACAACCCGGTAAAAATAAAACCTCTGTAACGACACAATATTTTCAATATGTTTTCCTGGTAAAAAATTCTAATGCTATAACTCCTATACGATGAAACAACGATTTTTTGATAAACTGCTGTCAGTAGTTGAGCTGGCTATGGTACTGGTGGTTTCTACTGCAATGCTGATGTACGGTGCCGGCAAGATGATACAATTTGACCATTTTTCCCACATAACAAAACCGATATCCGAATTATCAGGGATGGAGCTTATGTGGGCATTTTATGCCCATTCAAAGCCTTTTGCTATTGTGATTGGATTGCTGCAGATTTCAGGTGCACTCTTATTTCTTTGGAAACGGACAAGGCTTATCGGCGGGATATTGTTAAGTACTGTTTTAATGAATATCATACTGCAGGATATTTTTTACGATGTAAACAGGGGAGCATTATGGGCAGCTATTATTTATCAATTTATGATAGTGGCTGTATTTTTCATTCATCGCTTATCCGTGATGAAAGCCATTAAAGAGCTACTCTTACCTTACACTTTAAAAATAAATAAAAAAGTAATAGGTACCACAGCAGTAGCTGTTCTTCTTGCTATCGTTTTTAAACTTCTTGAAAGACTGGTAACTCATTAATTCTAACTTTTAATTAATAGATGATGATTGTATTGTATGATAACTGGTGTCCGAATTGTACGAGGTTTTCAAGTTTAATAGGAAAACTGGATTGGCTGCATAATATTCAGTTTGAGAAGCTGAGAGCCTTTGGGGAAAAGGATGACTTCGATAAAAATTTACCCCTGAAACAAATGGCTAGCTACACCACCCAATGGAACTACGGTTTTGAAAGTGTATTTCAAATATTTATCCGGATTCCTCTGTTTTGGATATTATTTCCTTTATTGTATATGCTTAGGATAAGCGGTTTAGGGCAATGGATATATATGGAGCTTGCAGTAAGAAGAAAAATTATTCCTTTACATTGTGATGAACATTCATGTAATTTATAAATTTAAATTGAATAAAGAAGCTCTTTCCTAAAAATGGAAATTTGAAATTCAAAAAAGACATATTAAAAAAATAAGGTCATGAAAATTATTAAAGTGATATACATCCTAACTCTGATTCTTACTGTAGCTTCTGCCTATGGTCAAAACTCTGATAAGCAATTAAAAGGACTGGAAAATGAGATCCAAAACATCATGAATGCTTATAAAGCGGTAGGGGTATCCGTTGCAATTGTAAGTAATGATAAAATGATTTATTCGAAAGGATTTGGATACAGGGATTATGAGAAAAAACTTCCGGTCACTTCAACCACAATTTTCCCTATCGGAAGTAATACTAAATCTTTTACGGCATCACTCATCGGAATGCTGCAGGACGAAGGCAGGCTGTCCGTTAAAGCGAAACCTTCTGTCTATATTCCAAATCTTCAGTTTTATAATGACCGTATGAACGAAGTGATTTCGGTGGAAGATTTGTTGGACCATAGAAGTGGTATTGGAGGTGCCGACGGATCATTTGTTCTCTTTCCGGCCTCCAGCCGAATGGAATTATTAAAAAGGCTTCCATTTCTGAAACCGGGAGGAGAGCCAAAAGATAGCTGGATTTACAGTAATTTCGGATATATAATCCTGGGAACTATAGCTGAGCAGATAACTAAAGAGAAGTGGGATAATTTAGTGGACGCTAGAATCTTCGAGCCTTTGAATATGATAAATTCCAGTACATCATTGGAGACTATGTTTAAAAGTGACAATTATTCATTGCCCTATGGAGTATATCAGAACCAAATCCAGAAAATATTGTATCAGAAGCCGGATAACGATAAGCCTGGAGCCGCTGTTAACAGTACTGCTGAAGATATGGCCAACTGGATAAGGATGTGGCTGAATAAAGGTACTTTTAATCAGAAAAAAATTCTATCTGAAGATTTTACAAACAATGCAACTAGTATGAAAGCTATTATGAACGGGGCTGCACCTTCAGATCCCAAGCAAAAGAATTACCTGTTTGGCTATGGTTATGGTTGGAATACGAAGATCTATAAAGGACATTACAAAGTAGATCATGGCGGGGCTGTGTCGGGATTTTCTTCCAATGTCGTTTTATTTCCTTTAGAAAAGTTTGGTATTGTCGTTTTAACGAACCAACAAAACAGCAGTTTGCCTTATGTAATTGCCAATATGATTTCTGACAGGATATTGGGAATGGATGGCGGAAAACCTTATACCTATGAAATGGAACGATACGATATTGTGAAACCCGACAATATGATAAAACCCATCAACAATGATAAAAAGCCGACTCATAGCCTGGATGCCTATTGTGGAAAATATAACAATCCGGGGTATGGTACATTTGAAGTTAAAAAAGAAGACGGACAACTTTATGCTGTTTTTCCTGAATTCCGCTTCGGATTACAACATGAGCAATACAATACTTTTCTGTTTACGCTGACAGAAGATATTCCGCAGCAGATGAATCCGGATTTTGAACTTAACTTC
>CBFGVN010000131.1:0-8311 GCA_965651845.1 uncultured Chryseobacterium sp.
TAGAGCATCTGCCTTCTAAGCAGACGGTCAAAGGTTCGAATCCTTTCGCGCTCACTACCTTAAAATCAAGTCTTTACATTGATGTAAAGACTTTTTTATTTACTCAGGTCAGATCTAGGGTCAGGTATCTTAGTAAAAAGAATCTAAATTATCTTAATAAAATTTAATCTCCCCTACCCTTTCAACAACACATCAAGCAAAATTTACTTTTATAATCTTTAAAATTTCAGAATTAGTTTTCTGTTACAAGCCGCAGAAAAAGCTTGATTTCAAATGATTAATAATCAGATAGTTTAGTATCTGTTCAATTAATAATTGCCTTTATAATATTTAAGACTTATCAGTAGCACTTTTTAAGAACCGTCCACCCGGCATATGTGCTTCCGTTATCAAGAGACCATTATCTGCCGTGTAATCAACATTCTTAACCGATCCTCATGTTGATCCGCCCATTGTCCTAAAGCACCCACTAAAGGAATTAAGCTCTCACCAAACTCAGTAAGTGAATATTCTACTTTTGGGGGGACGACCGGATAAATAATTTTTGAGATAAGTTCATGTTCCTCCATTTCTTTAAGCTGAATATTTAAAACCCTTCGTGTTGCATCCGGTATCTTACGCTGTAATTCACTCGGCCTTTTATATCCTTGATCAATAAACCAAAGCAAACGTATCTTCCATTTGCCGTAAAGTATTTCACCGATCAGATCAAGACCGCAATTTAAATTCGGTATTATTTTTCTCTTATACATATTGCAAAATTAAACGTATGTTCCGATTTATTACAATAGGGGAATAATTTATCCCTATATGAATCGTAACTCCGTACTTGTGCAAACTGTTTTTATACCTCAATTTTGTCCTATAAATAATTCTAAAAAATGGAACAATTTAATTTCAACAATGAGTTATCAGGTAAGATTGCATTGGTAACGGGAGGTACAAAAGGAGCTGGAAAAGCAATTGCAGAAAGATTGCTACAAGCTGGCGCAACAGTTATCATTTCGGCTAGAAATGCACCTGAAAATGAAAACAGCCATCTGCATTTCATTCCTTCCGATCTAAGCAAGGCAGAAGGAACACAAAAAGTAATCAACGAAGTGTTGTCTACTTATGGCCAATTGGATATTCTTGTAAATAACCTTGGTTCTTCATCAACACCCGCTGGAGGTTTTAGCGCATTAACTGATGAAGATTGGGAATCAACTTTACAAGCTAATTTGCTTGCTCCTATCCGATTAGACAGAGGATTTTTACCACAAATGATCGACAGGAAAAGTGGTGTTATCATTCATATAGCTTCAATACAGGGTAAATTATCGCTGTACGATTCTACTTTGCCGTATGCAGCTGCAAAAGCAGGATTGAGAAACTACAGTAAAAGTTTATCGAACGAAGTTACTCCTAATGGGGTTCGGGTACTGACTGTTTCGCCAGGCTGGATCAATACGACAGCTTCTGAAGCCTGGTTGGGTGAAATTGCAAGAAACGCGAATAGTACTATAGAAAAAGCACAACAAAGTGTAATGGATGCATTGGGTGGAATACCTTTCGGAAGACCTGCCGAACCGAAAGAGGTAGCTGAATTAGTTGGTTTTCTTGTATCACCAAGAGCCAGTTATTTGACAGGAACTGAATTTGTAATCGACGGTGGTACCGTACCAACAGTTTAATAATTTTAAAAATAAAAAATAAAAAATGAATTTACCTAAAGTAATCACAGATTTAGTAAAAGCTCAGGATGATTTTGATAGCGTTGCCTACGCAAATTGTTTTTCTGATACAGCTATTGTTTTTGATGAAGGAAAAACGCACAATGGAAGAAAAGAAATAGAACGTTGGATCGCAGATTCCAACGAGCGTTATAAATCGGTTATGAAGCCTGTCAGTTATGAAGAAAATGGAACGGAAAGCATTTTAAAAGCAGAAGTTTCGGGAACTTTTCCTGGAAGCCCAATTGTATTAAAATTTCACTTTGATATTGTTGGCGGACAAATTCAGCATTTAAAAGTAACAGATTAAGAAAAACAAATGACTAAAGATGGGAGTTTCAAGAGATTTTTTTAATCGCGCACCATCTTTTTCAAGTCGTGCAGAAAATGATTCGAAAATTGTACTGACAAGGTCATGAGAATACCAAAAAATGCCCGAATTTTATTCGGACATTTTTTTATGCATCAATTAAGAATTATTCATTAATCTGTTAATATCAGTTTAAATTTTTCAACACCTTATATTTTGATAAAGCCTCCTTGTCATCCGGTTCTTTTTCAATATAAATTTTTAAAAATTCTATGGCTTTTTCCTTCTGGTTCGATATTCTGTATGCTTCACTGATATTGTAATAGCCGTAAGCCGAGCCTGGAAAGCTGTTGATATTTAATTTAAATAAATTTATTGCCTGATCTTATTTTTATCGCTGTCCTATATCAGGAACCCAGGCTATGTCTCCGGATGATAATAGTTTTAAAAGCCAGTAGTCACCTGATCCCGCCGCGTGGTTCAGATCTGTTACATCGCCATTGTTAGATGATCCCGAATCACTTAATAAAAGATAACTATTTTCACTGGATAATGGTAATAGATAGGCACCTGTCGTACCTTCATTACCATTACCTCCGTACAGTCTTTGTTGAACTAAGTTCAATGAAGAGTCAAGGCTAAAAACCCAGCTGTCATTACCGCCATGAGAAGTTACGCCTGTCAATGTTCCTGTATTGGATGATGCAGACCCTCCTGAAACAATATACCCTCCATCAGAAGTCTGGTAAATCGAAAAAGGTATATCAGAACCTGTTCCTCCAAATACTTTTTGCGTGATGAGATTCCCGGTTGCATCCACTTTCTTGATCCAAAAATCATTACCCCCGAAACCTACAATTCCCGTTAAAGAACCTGTGTTTGATCCAGCGGTTCTGATAGCCAGAATATATCCGTCATCCGAAGTTTGACGAGTATCAAAAATGTAAGGATTGGCTGCCGCAGAAACGCCAAAGCGTTTTATCCAAATTCTGTTTCCTAAAGCATCTATTTTCATGATAAACGGATTAGGCCCTGCAAAAACCGGCAATCCCGTAAAATCGCCAACGGCTCCTGAGCTGGTGGTACCTGTCACTAAGTAACCCCCGTCATTAGTAGCAATAATACCTCCAAAAGAATCTTCATCTGTTCCGCCATATCTTTTTTGCCAGTTTATAGTTCCGTCTGTATTTAGTTTTACCAGCCACGCATCAGTTCCGAAGGTTCCGCCTGTATATTTAGGAATTCCTGTAAGATCACCGTCAACTGAATACGAAACTCCTGCAATAATATATCCTCCATCTGAAGCGATCACAACTTTACTTGGCTCATCATTTCCTGAGCCTCCAACGAGCCTCTGCCATTGGATATTTCCTGAAGAGTCCAATTTGGCAGCTAACAAATCCGTCTGCCCTCCATGAAAGGTAGTCCCTGGAATGTTTGTAGATCCAGATCTTGTTACTACTATACATCCTCCGTCTGCTGTTGCGGTGATGCTGGTTCCTAATTCGAGTCCGTTTCCACCGACAAGCCTCTGCCAAACTATTTTTCCTGTTGTATCCCATTTTATGATCCAGTTATCTCTATTTCCACCGTTAACACCTGTTACATCTCCAGAAACAGATGATTGAGATTCTCCTACCCCAAAATATCCTCCATCAGAAGCAAGAGACAGAGCGTGAGTTCTTGGGCTATCTACACCGGCTCCACCGTACAGAAAGCTAAACGGGATATCGATCATAGGAATATAAGGTGTGCCTACAGCCTGGCCTTTGGCGTGTGCTGCCATTGCTCCCAGTAAAAATACAGGAAGAACTTTTTTTATATAAGCATTCATTTCTTTAACTATTTAAATTAAGATTAAACAGCTGTTGCTATATAAACATAAATCACCGTGCCTATCACTACAAGAGTATAAAGTGTATGGGTATTGGCTACTGTTGTTCGGTTATTTATATATCTTACGGTGAATCCGGTTGCTGTAAAAGTAGAAGTTCCGGCAGTTGCACCACGTACTGATAATGTGTACGTACCACCATCTTTTACATTTTGAAGTGTAAAAGCTCCAGGATTAGCTGTCGTATAGGCTAAATTACTCCTGGAAAAATCGATAGTCGTTGCCGCAACAGCATTATAAGAAACGGCATTGGTAGCACTTCCGTTAACTTCCAGTTTTGATACGGGAGCTGTTACAGATCCTATACCCACATTTCCGGTTCCGCTTACAATAAGGTTGTTTCCGGCGGTTACAATATCTGTAGCTTGAGAAAGTGTACCTCCTAAGCGAACATCAGTTCCTACGGCACTTAGACCATTGCTTGCGGTTGTTAACGGAAAGGCGCTAGACCTGAAGCCTGAAAGCTCCCATGTTGATACAGCACCGGTTAAACCCGTGCTGATTAATTCTACACTTTGGCCTGCCGGTACTGTTATACCTGCGCTTCCATTGATGGTTTCCGGCACTGTAGAGTTGATGGTAACTGTAAAGGCTGTATTATTTTTAACCGTATACATTCTACCCTTAAAATTTCCAACTCCTGTTATGGCAGCGGGCAAGGTAAAAATAGAATTTGCGGTTCCGGTATAGGCAACATAAAAGTCAGAACTTGTCATCGCATAGTTGGAAGCTGAAACTGTTTTGTACTGTGCCGCCAAGGATCCGTTTATATCTAATGTTGAACCCGGATTAGGTGTATTAAGGCCGATGTTGCCAGATTGGGCACTAACAATGCCGAAGAGGGGTAATGTAAGTGTGAGTAAGAAATTTCTCATAGTAAAATTTTTAGAGTTTAGTATTTAATTTAGATGTTGGTTATTAATCAATATATTTCATATTTATTTTCTTAATTAAGATTAAATATGAAATATCGAGGTGTAATGTTATAAACCTTACTGTTATTTGAAATTTAAGATTGGGGACAAATACCATCCTGCGCGTAGGCAGAAAATCAGTACATAAATAGGAAATAAGTGTTCTCTCATTATGAATTATCCGGTTGATTATTTATTAAGTTTACTGATTGATTATAAATAAGATGAAAAAACGATCTTGTTGATTTTTTTCTTCCTTGAATAACCATGTAAACTAAAATTCTTTCTATCAAATATCTAATTTGAGAAAAGGAAATATATAATAGCACTCATGTAAAAGTATTGTTTAATTTCCTTTTGTATTGTAAATAATTTGTAGAAAAAAACGCATAACTCTGTAGAAAAAAAACTACAAAACTTTATTGGTCATTAAATATATTTAGACTATATAGACACGAATATTTAAAGATGTCCGTATGACAATTAGACTAAACAAAAAATTAATTGATGTGCACCTATTTTTTTCTGAAAAAACTTCACATAATCTTTACGAAAGCTCCATAAAAGGAAGGCCAAGCTGTAAAGCGGAAGCATACCAATGCTGGTATTGTTGAATGCGATTCACATGGTCTTCTTCAGCAACAGCACTGAAATGATTACAAGATAAATTCCGGAGCATGCTTACTTATAATTATTTTAAAATTACAACAGGAGAATAATTGGAATTAAATTTTTTGGTTAAAGAACTTAAAACTCCTCTTTCCGCAGGAACAATCCATCCGAAATTAAAATTTTGCAATCCTTCTTTATTAAGGGTAATTGCGCTTCTTAAAATACATTTATCATTCTCATAGACAAAAATCTCACTCTCAATAGTTGCAACATCAGCATTGGTATAAATGAATTCCACGTTAAGAAAATTTTTAACCAAATCCTGATCTGAAGTTGTAAAAATCTTCCCAAAAGGAAAATTATCAGGAACATCATCATGGTCTAGAATCATCAAAACCATTGTATACTTTTTTTCCTCTAAAAACTTTACTTTATCAGAAAGCCTGAATTTATCGCCCTTCTTCATTGAGTTAAATGCTGAATTTCTATGATCATTGCACCTGTCAATAATTACAGGAAACTTAATAAAATACAGATAGACTAAAATAATAATGGGAACAAGCCACTTAATTTTTTTCATATGCAAATAAAAAACCACCATAAATATACAGTGGTTTTCAAATTTATCCTAAAAAAATTATTTTAACTGATAGGAACTTCCATTCCAAAGATAAATTTTTGAGGCTTGTTTTTTCTTTTCCTTATCATTTTCATCCTTCTCCATTTCTTCCATTTTAAAAATAAAAGCATTTGCGATTCCACCTCTGTCATTGGGGAAAATAAATTCTTCGGTATGATAATAGACATCCGCATCTCCAACATTCATCAATTGAGGGAGCGCGATCAGTTTTTTATCCTTAAATAAAACATATTGATCGTAAGCAGCAACTCCGCAAGCTTCCCCCGAAACCGTTGCTTTTAAAGTAAATTCAACATTTTTAAGCTTATGATTGCTTTCGATTATAAATGAACCGAAATTTAAACTTTCACCTGAGCCCGTGTCAAAAGAAACCTCATCGATGATTTTATTCCCTTCAACAACTTTTATGCTTGCAACATTTTGCTTAAAATTCTGGTTAAACTGCTTGTCCTTTCGGTCAACAGTTTTTGTTAATCCGAAAAGAAAATCATAGCCGTTTTTATTTCTGTATCCTATCGCAAGATTTCCGCCCCAAACATAACCCTCGGATGTTTTGTTACCTTTTTGATATGATATTTTGTACCAGTTGGCATTTCTTTCACCCAATTGTAAAACTTTTTCCTCTTTTTTAAGAATGAGAATCTGCTGATTAGTCTGCAAAGAATCCTGAATAGTAGAATCGACGTTCGGTTCTTGTCTTACTCTCGTCCAATCAGTAAATATTTTCTGCGTTTTATTTTCTTCAAAATTGAAAATACCATTGGCGTAGACCTCTTCCTGCGCAGAAAAAATCTGAATAATCAATAAAAATGAAATGGTAAATAAAGATTTCATAATATTATTTTTTCGCAAAAAGTGTTCTACTTATCAAAAATTTTGCAGAATTATTTCTCAAGCAATAAACTTACCCATTCTTCGCGTTGAAGCTGTTTTTTCAACTCAAGTCCGTTTTCTTTGCAAACTTCTAAAATATCGTCTACATCGAAGAAACACAATCCCGAAAGCAATAATTTTCCACCATCATTCAGTACAGAAACATAGGTCGGGATGTCTGAAATCAGGATATTTCGGTTGATATTCGCTAAAATAATATCGTAATTTTCTTTTCCCAAATTTTCGGCAGTTCCCTGTTCTATATCCAGTTCCACGTTGTTTCTTGCCGCATTTTCTTTTGAATTTTCCACCGACCATTCATCAATGTCGATCGCTTTCGTATCTCCGGCTCCGATTTGTTTTGCATAAATTGCCAAAACCGAAGTTCCGCATCCCATATCCAAGACTTTTTTGCCGTTGAAATCAATATCCATCATTTGCTGGATCATCAGATGCGTCGTCGGATGATGCCCTGTCCCGAAAGACATTTTCGGCTGAATGATAATTTCATGCATTCCCGGAACAGATTCATGGAACTCTGCTCTGATCAGGACTTTATCATCGATATTGATGGGTTCAAAATTCTTTTCCCATTCTTCATTCCAATTGATATTCGGCATCTCTTGGAAAGTGTATTCTATTTTTACATTTTCATTATCAAAAAGCGGCAAAGCTTTCAGTTCATCTTCATTAAATAAATCTTTCTGGATATATCCTAAAATACCTTCCAACTCTTCCGTGAAGCTGTCAAAACCTATCTCAATAAGCTCTGCCATCAATATATCACTCCAAGGCTGAAGCGGGGAAATCTTGAAATTGAATTCTAAATAATTTTGCATGTGAATAATTTGTTGCAAAAATAAAGAATTAACATCACAATCTTATCAGTTGGTATTAGAGATGTCACATTGAGCGAAGTCGAAATGTTTTTTAACGCAAAGGGCGCAAAGCTTCTTTGAAATGATTGAGAATATTTTCCATTCACAAAGGCGTTTCACTCAGCAAAGATTACACATTAAATCTGTCATTGCGAGCAAAGCGAAGCAATCTCAAAACAGACGAAGATTTTATTTTTCTTTTAAAACTTTGTTTAGATGCTTTCAAGACCAACTTTATGGATAATTGATGTTCGCAGACCTTCAGATTTGCACATAAAAAAAGCGAACCGAAGTCCGCTGTTATTTGAAAGTTTAAAAAACAAATTTCTAATATCTAGTTTCTAACTTCTATCTCAAGGATTGGTAGAGAAAATTGAGCCGTTTGCAATTAAAGCTCTTCTGTTCATTTTAAGAATATCTCTTACCCATTCTGCAAAATCTTCCGGCTGAAGGACTTTATCCGGATTTCCGTCTGTAA